>CALKVR010000493.1 GCA_938004815.1 uncultured Polyangiaceae bacterium
CCTCGCCCGCAGCCGCGGGCAGCCGCCCCGCCCCCCCGCGGCTTCGACGACGGTGACGAAGAGGCGGCCCCCGAGCAGCCCGAAGATCGCATGCGGGCCGAGCTCGCGGCGGGCGCCGCCGAGATGTTCGATGAAGAGGACGACGACGATCAGCCGATCCTCGGCGGCGCAGAAGAAGCGCGCGGCGAGGGGGGCGAGGGTGGTGAGGGGCGCCGTCGCCGCCGCCGCCGCCGCCGCGGCCGGGGCGCTGCGGGTGACGCCGTTCTTCCCGGTTACACCGCCACGCCGGTCGAGGGCAGCGCCGCGCCGCGCGAGGGGCAGTCCGAGCGAGGCGACCGCGATCGGGATCGGGGTCGCGATCGCGATCGCGACCGCGACCGCGACCGGGATCGCGATCGCGATCGGTCGGTCGACGCGTTCGCCGACGGGGCGCCGCCGGTCGACGACCTGGGCGGGCGCGACTTCGCCGACGCCATCGCGCAGATCCTCGGGAGCTTCGACCGCGGCCTCGGTCCGGTCTCGCTCCGACAGATCGCCGAGACCGCGCTGCGCAAGGGCAAGCTCGCGGGCGACGTTCAGTTCGCCCAGTCGATGATCGCGGCCGCGGTCCGCGCCGACAACCAGCGTCGCGTGGCCTCGGGCAGCCGCCCTCGCTTCCGCTTCGCGGGCGGGCGCGTCGCGCTCACCGACTGGCTCCTCGGCGGCGAGCTCACCTCGCTCGAGCAAGAGGCTCTCGCGGCGGTCGAGCGCTACCGCGACGCGGCCCGTCGGGCCCTCGCCAAGCGGCTCGCCGAGCTCCCGGGCCACGCGCTCGTCGAGCTCGCGATGCTGGCGCTCGAGCGCATCGGCCTGACCCAGATCCGGCAGGTGCGTCGGGCCGGCCAGCCGGGGGGCGAGGCGCACTTCACCGCCGCGATGAAGAGCCCGTTCGACGGTCCCGACCCCGAACGCCGCGTGAGGGTCGCGATCGTCATCCGGCGTGAGGGGCGTGAGGTTGGCCGCGAGCGCGTGACCGAGCTGCGCGGGTCGCTCCACCATTACGGCGCCGCCACCATGGGCTGGATCATCACGACGGGGCAGATCCTCTCCGGGGCCCGCGAAGAGGCGGCGGCCGAGGGCGTGGCGCCCATCGCGCTGACCGATGCGGTCGGGTTCGCCCGGCTGTGCGAAGAGCATGATGTGGCCGTCATTCGCGCTCGTCTGCCCATCGCGATCCCCGACGTCGACCTGCTCGAGGCGCTGCGCGCGTCCTGACGACATGCGCACGCCTCGCTCTCCGATCTCGGGCACTTCATCGTTGGCCTGCATCGCCGCCGCGGGGCTCCTCGCGGCGGGGTGCGGGCGCACCCCGGCGTCGCTCTTTCCCACCGCCGGCGACGCCCTCGGCCGGATGCACGCCGGCTACGCGTGCAGCGTCGGCCTCCAGGGCGAAGCCAAGGTCGACCTGGTGACCAAGCGCGGCCGCGTGAAGGGCGACGTGTTCCTCTTCGCCATCAACCCGCAGGCGGTGCGGTTCGACGTGGTCAGCCCCTTCGGGGCCACGATCTTCACGCTCACCTCCGACGGCAAAGACTTCAAGCTCGCCGACCTGGAGCAAAAGACGTTCTTCTACGGTCCGGCCACCGCGTGCAACCTCGCGCGGTTCACGCAGGTACCCGTCCCGGGGCACGCGCTCGTGTCGCTCCTCCGGGGCGAGGCGCCGGTGCTCGTCCACGACAAGAGCGCCACCAAGATCTCGTGGGTGAAAGACCACTACGAGCTCACGATCCCGTCGAAGAACGACGCGACCGAAGAGATCCACATGGAGCTTCACCCCGACGATTTCGACAAGCCCTGGGAGAAGCAGCGGGTGCGCGTCACGCACGTGCGGGTCTCGCAGGGCGGCAACGATCTCTACCTCGCCGACCTCGACGACTACGAGCCGGCGGAGACCGCTCCGCCCCGCACCGACGAGGACGGCCTCGACGATCCGATCCCGCCGAGCGGCCCCGCCTGCAACGCCGAGTACCCCAAGACCATTCGGTTCAAGGTCTCCGAGACGAGCGACGACGTCCTCTTTCAGTACAAGGACGCGAAGTGGAACCCGCCGCTCCTCGGCGAGACGTTCACGCAGCCCGTACCGGGCGGGATGCGCCGTCAGCTCGTCACCTGCAAAGACTGACGCTCAGAACCGGATACGCACCAGCGCCGGGCTCGCGGGCTCACCCGCGAGCGCGCGGGCCAGGGCGAAGCTCGTGACGTAGAGCGCCCTCTCGTCGCCGCTCCCCGCGAACGCCAGGCTCGCCGGAAAGTCGAGCGGCGAGCCCTCGAGGATGACGTCGACCGCGCCGTCGGTCGCGATGCGCACCAGCCGATCGGCGCGGTTCACGGCGCCGACGAGGCTGCCATCGGCGTCGAGCGCGATGCCGTCGATGCCGCCGAGGAGGGAGCAGTCGGGCCCCGCGAGGACCTCGATCGCTCCGGCGCTCCCGTCCGGTTGGATGGGGATACGCGCCACCAGCGCCTGGTCGCTGCTGGCCACGAAGAGGGCGTCCGTGGTCCACACGACGCCGTTCGCGCCGACGGCGATGTCGTCCGGCTCTCCGCCGCACACGGTCGGATCGCCCGCGAGGAGCGGATCGCTCAGCCAGGGCGTGACGGAGCCGTCGCCGGCAACCGAGAACACGGTCGCGGTGGCCGAGTCGGTGACGAACAGGGCGCCGGCCTCGCCCCACGCGAAGCCGTTGGGGAAGACCAGCTGGGGATGCGACGCGAACAGCGCGGGCTCGCTCCCCGCCGTCGCGGCTCGGTAGACCCCGGCCACCGGATCGGGGGTGAACGATACGAGCGCGCCGTAGACGGCGCCGTCAGCGTCGGTGGTCACCCCGGTGAAGAAGCCGGTGTTGGGGGCCGGGACGGGGAAGGCCGCGAACGGGGCTCGCGAGCCGCCGTCGAGGTCGAACGTGTCGGCGGTCGAGCTGAAGGCGAAGCCGAGCACGAGCTCGTCGCCGTCGATCGCCAGACCTTCGGGAAGCTCGAACTGGGCCGCGTCGAACGACGCGAGCACCTCCGCGGTCGCGCCCCCGCCTCCCGCGCCGCCCTGGCCGCCTTGGCCGCCTTGGCCGCTAGCGGAGCTCGAAGCCGCAGCGCCGGTCGCGCTCGACGATGACGCCGTGGCCCCGCCAGAGCCGGCGTCCGCGTCGTCGTCGCTGCACCCCAAGACCGCCGCCAACGCGGCGGCGATGCCCATCCATTTCGCGTCTCGAAGTTTCATCGTCGGTCTCCTCGGCGGCTCAAGATGCGTTCGCCCCAGTCGCGCAGCCAATGCAAGGTTCGCAGCTATCGACCTGCATGGCATGCATGTATCATCCGCTCGTGGAGAAGAGCCCCCTCGCCGGCGTCGACGCGAACCTCCTGGTCGTCGTCGATGCGCTCCTCCGGGCCGAGAGCGTAGCGGCCGCGGCCCGGGCCATCGGCCTGAGCGAGTCCGCTACCAGCCACGCCCTCGCGCGGGCCCGCGACCTCTTCGGCGATCCGCTCCTCGTGCGCACGGGGCGACGGATGACGATGACCGACCGCGCCCGGCGTCTCGCCCGGCCGCTGCGCGAGGCGGTCGACCTCCTGGCGTCGGCGACCGCGCCCGCTGCTGCGTTCGATCCGGCCCTCGAGCAGAGGAGCGTGCGGATCGCGGCGACCGACTTCGGTCATTCCATCGTCGGGCCTGCGCTCTACGCCACGCTCGCGCGCGAGGCGCCGCTGGTCGACATCGTCGTTCTGCCCTTTGCGCCGAGCTCGCTCGCCGACCTCGCAACGGGCGCGCTCGATCTGGCCATCAGCAAGGTCGGGCGGATGCGTGGCCTGCGCTGGCGCCTCTTGGTCGAGGAGCCCTTCGTCTGTCTGGTTCGGCGGGGGCACCCGGTCCTGCGCGGCAAGCTCACGGCGGCACGCTTCGCCGCGCTCGGGCACGTGCTCGTCTCACCGGGCGGTCGCGTGCAGGGCGCGGTCGACAAGGCCCTCCGCAAGCGGGGCCTGAGGCGCCGGGTCGCCTACGTCTCGCCGACCTTGCTCGCGGCGGCGCAGATCGTGGCCGCGACCGATCTCGTGCTCACGTGCAGCGAGCGCAGCGCCGACCTCGTCGGCCCCTGGCTCGGCGTGGCGAAGCTCGCCCCGCCCATCCGGCTCGCCCCGTTCCCGCAGGGGATGGTCTGGCACGAGCGTCACGAGCACGATCGTTTCCTCGTGTGGCTGCGCGATAGAGTCGCCGGCGTCGTGGCGCGCCGGTGATCATTCGCCGGGCGGCGGCTCGCCGCCCAACCGCTCGACGATCCGCAGCGCGGCCGCGCGCGCACGGTCGAGGTCGGCGAGGGCGAAGGCGGCCGCGCCGACGACGGCGTGGCCGCCGCCGCCCTCTTTGCGACAGAGCGCGGCGATGTCGTGGCGCCGCTCTCGACCACACCAGGGGTTGTACCCGACCCCGACCTTGATCTGATCTTGCGAGCGAAGGATCGCGACCGAGTAGGAGCAGCTGGGGAAGGCGACGTAGGTGGCGAACTTGCCGGCTGGGCGGACGCTCACGTCGGCGAGATCGAGCAGCACGACGTCGCCGAGGACGCGACCGTGCCCCCGAACCACGGCGAGGAACGCCTCCTTGTCTGCGGCGATCGGCGCGGCGAGGGCCAGCATCTCTCGGGACGACGCCACGTCGTCGAGAGGGCGCTCCAGGAGGGCGCGCACGGTCCTGCCGAGGAACGCAGCGTCGGAGTGGTGCTCGGCCACGTCGGCCAGGCGCAGGGCGGGGGTGCGCGCGAAGAAGGCCTCTTCGGGGTCGTCGAACCGCGCAGCGTCGACCTTGTCGGCCCACCGGACGAGATCGGCGAACCGACGCACGTCGAGCGCGAAGACCTCGTCCATGACATCGGAGATGAGCTTCGCGCAGCTCCCGTAGGCGGGGTCGAAGTGAAGGTGCCGTTCGCCCCGGCTCTTGCCGACCTTCTCTCGCGCCGCCGCCTCTTCGCGCTTCGAGGCGAAGGCGGTCGCGTGGTGATCGAAGTAGTAGGTCAGGCGAGGGTTCTCGACGTAACGAAAGTCGGTGAGGACGTTGACGGCGCCGCCCAGCCACGCCCGGGGGATCTGCTTCAGGCGCGGGCCGTAGCCGCACGACCGGTAGCCGAACCGGCTGATCTCCCGGTGCAACCGCTGAACGAGGTGGGTAGCGAGCGCTGCGCTCGCCAGTCCATCGAAGCAGTAGCCGTGCGTGAGGATCTGCGCCTCGCCGCTGGACATCGGACCTGGTTCGCACGTCGAGGCGCGCGTGCCAAGGGTGCTGGCCCGAGCGCTGGCGCGGACAGTTGTCCAAGGGCGAGAGAGGCGCTACCACCCTGGCAGTGCGAGGCGATCGGGCCCAGGCCGCTGTCACGATGCTGTGCTTCGCGCAGCTCACGGCCGCCGGGGTCGCGTGCTCTTCGGGGCCGCCTGTCCGCCCCGATCTCGGGGGCCCCGCGGCCACGCTGCCTCGCGCCATCGTCCTCCCGCCACCCGAGCCCGCGCCGCCTGCTCCCAAAGAGATCCTCCGGCTCGATCCGGAGGCCGAGGCCACGCTGCGCCAGAACTTGGACGCGCCGACCGCACAGCTCGATCTCGCGGCACCACCGAAGGTGACGCGGCTGGCGCTCGAGAACACCGCGCGCTCCGAGGCGCGCGGGTTGAGCGAGGAGGCGGTGCGAACTGCGACGCTCGAGGAGGGCCGGCGGGCCGTGCTCAAGCTGCCCCTCGCGTCGGCCGATTGCGTCACCGTCGTCGCTCACGGCGGGCTCGGCGTCGCCGAGGTCGACGTGTTCCTGGTCGACCCGAGCAGCACCCGGGTGCTGGCGCAGGACGTTCGAAACGGGCAGATCGCGATCGTCGGCGGACAGCGCGGCTGCTTCGTCCTCCTCGGCGAGCCACTCCCGAGCGCGGAGCTCTGGGTCCAAGTGCGATCGGGCGCGGGGCCGGTCGTGGTCGGCATCTACCGCGCCACGAAACCCTGAACCGGACGGCGGCTCGAGCTCAGGGGGGCGGTGACACCGCGAGCACGGAGCGGAACGCGGCCGTCAGCCGGCGCACCTCGGCGTGGTCGACGGTGATCTCGCCGGCGCCCGCCGCACGCTGGAGATCGAAGACGCCCCACGCCTTGGCGTCCTTGGGCATCGACGCGTAGCGCGGGACGAGGTGCGCGTGAAAGTGCGGCCAGCTCTCGCCCATCCATGCCGTGTAGATGCGCGCCGCCGCCGTCACCTCGAGGAGCCGGCTCGTGAGG
>CALKVR010000494.1 GCA_938004815.1 uncultured Polyangiaceae bacterium
GATCGGAGCCGAGCCCGCCGCTGGCGCCGATCGAGACGGGGCCGAGCGACGCGGGGCCGAGCGAGGCAGAGGCGACGGGCGGGACCCCCTCTCGCGCGACCGCAAAGGGAGGGAGCTCGCCCGCCCGCAACGCCCGGACGTCACCCTGCATGGTGAGCGCGTTCGGGTAGCGGTCTTCTTTCCGGAAGGCGAGCGCGCGATCGACGACGAGCGCGAGCCCGCGATCCACCCCGGGGACGACCGTGGCGAGCGGAGGCGCGCTCTCGCTGGCCATCTTGATGAGCAGATCGGCGTCCGACGCGGCCTCGTGGATGCGGCGCTTGGCCACGACCCGGAACATCGTGGCACCGACCGCAAAGACGTCGGTGCGCGCGTCGACGCCGTCACCGCCAGACGCCTGCTCGGGCGCCATGTACGCGGTGGTGCCGAGGCGCGCGCCGACCCGGGTCAGCGCCTGGGTCGACGCGAGCCGGGCGATCCCGAAGTCGAGGACCTTGAGCTCCTGCTCGAGGGTGAGGAACAGGTTGTCGAGCTTGATGTCGCGGTGGACGATGCTCTGGGCGTGCGCCGCCGCCAGGACGTCGAGCAGCGCGTCCATGTGGCGCAAGAGCTCATCTGGCGGCAGGCCACCGAGCCGCCCCGCTCGCTGTGCCAGGTTCTCGCCCTCGAGCAGCTCCATGACGAGGAAAGGGCAGCCGTCCTCGGAGACGTCGCTGTCCCGGATCTCGACGACGCCGGGGTGCTTGAACCGGTTGACCGCCTCGGCCTCGAGCTCGAAGCGCGCCCGCAGCTCTTTCGAACGAGCGATCTCCGGGTGGAGGATCTTGATCGCCTCGCGGCGCCCGATCTTGTGCTGAGCGACGTAGACCGCGGCCATCCCCCCAACGCCGACGATGCGCTCGAGGGTCCACTTCCCCTTCAGGACCTTGCCGATCCGCGCCTCGCACGCAGCCTGAAGAGACGGCTCGCCCAAGGGCATCACGTTACCAGAGACGAGAGAAGCAAAGTGCATCGCCACCGGGGTAGCCAGAGGGTCGATTCACTCCTACGTTGCCCACATGAGTGCGCTTCCCCCCAGTCATAGTGGGCCACCGGGCGCGGACCTCGAAGAAGCCATCCGGGAGCTGAAGAAGCAGAAAAACGCCGTTCTCCTGGCGCACTATTACCAGGACGCCGAAATCCAGGACGTCGCGGATTTTCTGGGCGATTCGCTCCAGCTCGCGCAGGCCGCCAAGAAGACGGAGGCCGCGGTGATCTGCTTCGCCGGCGTCCACTTCATGGCCGAGACGGCGAAGATCCTGAACCCCGACCGCATCGTCGTGGTGCCCGACATGGAGGCCGGCTGCTCGCTGGCCGACGGCTGCCCGGGCGACCGGTTCGCGGCCTGGCGCGCCAAGTACCCCGACGCCGTCTCGGTCTCGTACATCAACTGCTCGGCCGAGGTAAAAGCGGCGAGCGACTACATCTGCACGTCGTCGAACGCAGAGAAGATCATCCGCGCCATCCCCGACGACAAAGAGATCCTCTTCGCCCCCGACAAGAACCTCGGCCGCTGGCTGATGGAAAAGACGGGCCGCAAGATGCGCCTCTGGCAGGGCAGCTGCATCGTCCACGAGACCTTCAGCGAGAGACGCCTGGTCGGGCTGCGCGAGCGCTACCCCGACGCCAAGATCATCGCCCACCCCGAGTGCGAAGAGCCGCTGCTCCGCATGGCCGACTTCATCGGGTCGACCACCGCGCTACTCAAGTACACCATTTCGGACAGCGCCAAGCAGTACATCGTCCTCACCGAGGACGGCATCCTTCACCAGATGAAAAAGGCGTCACCCGACAAGGAGTTCGTCTCGGGCCCGCCGCAAGACAACACGTGCGCGTGCAACGAGTGCCCGTACATGAAAAAGAACTCGATGGAGAAGGTGTACCTCGCGCTGCGCGACCTCGAGCCGCGCATCGAGATGGATCCGGTGCTGAGGGAGAAGGCCCGCATCCCGATCGATCGCATGCTCGCCCTCAGTTGAGCGGCACGAACCTTCCAGTCGCCATCTGCACGGCCGAGGAGCGTAAGCACCGCAGGCCGTTGGCGGTGGGGGGGCCCCGCCGCGCGCAGCGCGGTGAGGGGGGAGGTCTGAGTTGCAGACCTCCCGGATAGAAACGCTCTGCGGGGACATCCAGTGCGGCGCTCCCGCGCCAGCGCGGCGAGGCCTCGGCAGCCGCGTCGGCAGGCTCTCGGCAGAAGGCTGGGCACCACGCGCCAGCGCGGCGACCGCAGGACGACCAATTTCTACTGCCAGATCATGCGGCCGGTCTGCAGGTAGTGGATGACCGCGGCCGCGACCGCGAAGCCGACGAGGGCGAAGGCGAGGACGCCCAGGATCATCCCCGCGCGGCTGCTCGACGGCTCGGGCGCGGGTGACAGGGCCGGGGGCCTGCCCACCGTGGTGGCCTTGTCGCGCCGGTAGACGGTGGTGAGGTCGGCCTCGCCCGGCTGCGACGGAACGGGTTGGCCGGGCTGACCGGGTTGCGGGCCGCCCGGCGCAGGCCCCACGGGCTGCGCCGGCCCAACGGGCTGCGCGGGCCGGCCGGCGGCGGGCTGAATCTGACCGGGCCCCGGCGTCGCCCGCATGTTGTGCATCAGCTGCGTGCCGCCCCGATCGGGGTTGTCGTCGTGCATCCGCGGGATCGACGATGACGAGCGCGTCAGGTTTGGAGCCACCCCGCTCTGTATCTGCCGGAGCGGCATCGCGACGGTGGCGGCCTGATCGGCGCCGCCCTCGCTGGTGGTGTCGGCGGTCACGACGGGCACGCTGATGTTCTTGGACGACGGGTACGCCCCCGACTGCGGGACCGGCGTCATCTGCGCGCCCGGCATGCCGCTCGGCATCGCGACCGTTCCGCCGAACTTCGCCGGTGTCGGCTGGGCGTACGGGCTGGCCGCTTGCGCGGCCATGGCGGCGTTTCGCGGATCGTTGATCATCACCGTCGCGACGGCGGGCCGCGTGCCGCTCCCGCCCGTACCCTGCGGAGCGGCCTGGTTGTAGGCAGCCGCGCCCGCGAACTGGGGCTGACCGTAGGCGGGCTGCGGGCCCGGCGTCATGCGGCGCGCGTGGTCTTGCGCGTAGGGGCCGGCGTGCTGCGCCGCGTTCGGGGCGACGAAGCCAGGTGATGGCTGCTGCGGCGCCTGGATCTGCTGGTGGGGCTCGGTCCGCACCGGCCCGGGCGCCGACGCGTTGTTCGAGCGCCGGAGCTCGCGCCAGGCCTCGAGCGCTTCTTGCCCCGACTGGTATCGATCATCCGGGCTGCGCGCGAGCGCGCGACGTAAGAACGCCTCGAGCCGAGGGTCGACCGCGCCGTCGAGGACGCTCGAGAGCGGGCGGGGCTCGCTCTTGGTCTTGAGATCGACCATCTGCAGGATGTTCTTGGCCCCGTAGGGCAGCTGCCCCGAGAGAGCCTGGTAGATGAGCGTCGCGCACGCGTAGATGTCGGCCCGGTGGTCGACCGTCTTGGCCTTGCCGATCTGCTCGGGCGGCATGAACGAGAACGTGCCCAGGCTCTGGCCCATCTCGGTGAGCGTGTCGCCGCCGACCTCTTTGGGCAGCTTCGAGATGCCGAAGTCGAGGATCTTCACGCGGGTCGAGCCGTCGTTGGCCCGCTGGAGAAACACGTTCGACGGCTTGAGGTCGCGGTGGATGACGCCGGCCTTGTGCGCGTCGGAGAGCCCCATCCACACCTGCTCGACGATCGGAAAGAGCTCGTCGAACGTCATGGGGCCGGTGCGCTTGAGGCGATCGATGAGCGACTCGCCCTCGAGGAGCTCGAAGACGATGACGATGCCGTGCTCGGCGTCTTCTTCGACGTCGAGCACCTGCGTCACGTAGTCGCTGTTGATCGCGCCGGCCGCGCGCGCTTCACGCCGAAACCGCGCCACCGCCGACGTCTTCTGCTTCGAGTCGGCGCGCAGCACCTTGACCGCGACCGTGCGCCCCGTCCGGATGTTCTCGGCCGCGAAGACCTCGCCCATGCCGCCGCGACCCAGCTGATGCTGGATGCGGTAGCGCTGTGCGACGACGACTCCGGCTTCGAGCTCCAACGTTCCTCTAGAAGTTTCCCGAGACGGTTGCGCCGCCGATCCATCCGCCGGCCTGATCCGGGCCGCCCACGGGCAGGACGGTGAGGCCGGTTTCGGTGCCGGTCGGCACCTCGGGGCGCGTGAAGTAGAGGATGAGGGTGGTGCCGAGCGAGGCCGCCGTCACGCCGATGAAGACGTCGGCGACGATGTTCTTGGTCACGAGATCGCTGCGCAGATCCTCGAGCTCGGTCTGGCTCGCGCGGCCGTTCTTGTCGTCGTACTCGCTCTTCGCTCCGGCCGAGAGGCCCATGAAGGTGCCCCACACTGCCGCGGACGCAACCGTGACGCCGGCCATGACCCACACGTACACGGGCACCGGCCGCTCGACCTCGGGCTGGTCGGGCCCCGGACCAGGGCCGGGGCCGGGCCCGGGGCCGGGGCCGCCTGCGGGCGCCTCTTTGAACTCGAGCAGCTTGTTGTACTTCCCCCCGTTTTGAATCTCGGCCTGCCACGTGATGTCGGGAAAGCCCTCGGCCGTCGCGGTGAAGTTGTACTGGCCCGGGTGGACGCCGAACGTCCCGCCCTCGAGGGTGACGACATACCGGTTCGTCACCGCGAGGCCCTGCGACGGCTGACGCGTCGCCGTCACGCGCGTGTTCGGTCGGTTGGTCCGGATCGTGAGCTCGGCGACAGCCGACTTCAACGCCGTGAGATCGCGCTCGATCTGAGCCCTGTCGGCGGCCTCGATCTGAGCGCCACCGAGCCTGAGCACCTCGTCGAAGTGCTTGATCGCGTCGCCGTCGCGCTCCAGCTCGAGCTCGCAGATCGCCATCGCGCGGAGCGCTTTCCACGACCCGGAGAGCTCGTAGGCCTTGGAGAACTCGCGCAGCGCCTCTTCACACTTGTGGCCGGCGGGGTCGTTGTAGAACGCGCTCCCGGCCGCCATGTGCTGCTTGGCCTGCTCGAGCTTCGCCGGGTCGGGGGCCTGTGCCCACGCGAACGAGGTGGTGAAGAGGACGACCACCCCAAAGAGGAGCCGGACGCACCACGACGCAGAAGCGCGGACCATCCCGCGGAGAGTAGCCGCGTCTAGAACCGAGGGAAAGGACCCGTTCTTCTGCCCGTTCCGCTCCCGCTACTCCTCGTCCGACCTGAGCTTCGCCAGGACGGAGAGGTCCTCGAGCGTCGACGTGTCGCCTTTCGACTCCCTACCTGCGGCAACGTCCTTCAACAGGCGACGCATGATCTTGCCGCTCCGCGTCTTGGGGAGCGCGTCGGCGAAGCGGATCTGGTCAGGCTTGGCGAACTTGCCGATCTCGGTGCCCACGTGGTCGCCCAGACGGGCGGCGAGGTCGGCGTTGGCCGTGTGGCCCGGCTTGACCGTGACGAAGACGACCAGGGCCTGGCCCTTGAGGTCGTCGGGCCGGCCGACGGCAGCGGCCTCGGCGACGGCGGGGTGAGAGACGAGCGCGCTCTCGATCTCGGCGGTGCCGAGGCGGTGCCCCGCCACGTTGAGGACGTCGTCGATACGGCCGACGACCCAGTGGTAGCCGTCGGCGTCGCAGCGCGCGCCGTCACCGGTGAAATAGCGGCTCTCGATCTCGGAGAAGTACTGCTTCACGAAGCGCTCGTCGTCGCCCCACACCGTACGCAGCATGCTGGGCCACGAGCGCTCGAGGATGAGGAGGCCACCCGCGCCGGCTGGCACGCGGGTGTAGCCGCCGGGCGCCGCAGCGTCCTTGGCCACGACGGCGGGGACCACGCCGAACATCGGCAGCCCCGTCGAGCCCGGCTTGGAGTACGACGCGCCGGGGAGCGTCGTCATCATGATCGCGCCCGTCTCGGTCTGCCACCACGTGTCGACGATCGGGCAGCGCTTGTTGCCGATGACGTCGTAGTACCAGATCCACGCCTCGGGGTTGATCGGCTCGCCGACCGTCCCGAGCAGGCGCAAGCTAGACAGGTCGCTCTTCTTCGGCCACTCGTCGCCTTGCCGGAGAAACGCGCGGATCGCGGTCGGCGCCGTGTAGAGGATCGTGACGCGGTGCTTCTCGATGATGCGCCAGAAGCGGCCCCAATCGGGGTAGTTGGGCGCGCCCTCGTACATCAAGCAGGTCGCGCCGTTCGAGAGCGGCCCGTAGACGAGGTAGCTGTGCCCGGTGACCCAGCCCACGTCGGCGGTGCACCAGTAGAGGTCGTCTTCACG
>CALKVR010000495.1 GCA_938004815.1 uncultured Polyangiaceae bacterium
CGCCGTGCTCGCGATCCACTCCGACGGCTCGGCTCGCATGCTCGAGCACGAGATCCTCCACATGGCGAGCCGTGAGGCGATCCAGGAGCACGCCGAGCAGAAGCTCCCGCGGGGCAAGCTGCTCCGCATCCGGACCATCAAGGCCGACGGCCGCACGCTCGAGCCAGAGGTCGTGCAGGGCAAGCCGACCGTGACCATGCCGCACCTCGAGCTCGGCGATTACATCGAGACCGAGACGCTCTACGACCTGCCCGGCGACGGTCGGGGCGGCAAGACGTTCGTCAGCCCTCGGTGGTTCTTTCGCGAAGAAAAGGTCGACTACTTCCGGAGCGAGTTCGTCGTCGTGTCGCCCAAGGGTCGGCCGCTCGACATCGAGACGACGGGGCAGGTCCCGGCGCCGCAGATCGTCGAGCAGGGCGCGTCGGTCGAGCGGCGCTGGCGCGTCGACAAGAGCCCGGCGCTCGTGCTCGAGCCGTTCTCTGCGCGCGTCGACGAGTTCCTCCCGAGCGTGCGCCTCGGCTGGGGGGTCTCGCGGCGCGAGACCCTCGAGCGTCTGCGCGAGGTCTCGACGAGCATGATTCCCCCTGATCCCCGGCTCGCGCGCGTCGCGCTGACGATCGCGACCGCGGGCGCGCCGCTGGCCGAGCAGGGCGCGGTCCTCCGCCGTCTGCCCAAAGAGGAGCGCGCGCGCCGCATCTATCGGTGGGTGCTCGACAACGTCGAGCCCGGCCGCGAGGGTGATCCGCGCAAGACGGTCCTCGGCAAGTCGGGCAACCGCTCCGAGGCGTTCGTCTACCTCGCGCGTCTCGCCGGCGTCGAGGTCAAGCACGCGGTGGTGAGCGATCGCCTCGCGCCGCCGCCGATCGGTCCCATCTCCGAGGTCGAGCTCATCTCGCAGGTCGCGCTCTCGGTCACGGGCGACAAGCGCAACGTCTGGATGGTCGTCGGCGACAAGTACGCGCCGTTCGGCTACCTGCCGAGCTCGCTCCGCGGCCAGCCCGCCGTCGTGCTCGACGCTGCGCTCACCGCGACGACGACCGACACCGGCGGCCCGCCCGACGGGGTGACGCACGAGGGCGAGGCCGACCTCGCGGCCGACGGCTCGGCGAACATCCGGCTCGTGCAGAGCTACACCGGCCGGCTCGCGATCGAGCTCCGGTCCGCCATCCAGACCCTGCCCGAGGACCGCCTCGAGGACATCGTCGAGGCCAAGCTCGTCGCGCAGGCGATCCCGGGCGGTCGCCTGAAGAGCCTCGACATCGAGGGCCTGACCGATCTCGACGCGCCGCTCGTGCTCAAGATGGAGATCGAGGCGTCGACGTTCGCGAAGCGCTCCGGGGGCGATCTCATCCTCTCGCCGCCCTTTCAGATCACGATGGCCCCTCTCGTCACCCTCCAGCGCCGCGAGACCCCGCTCGTGATCTCGCACGCGATGGCGATCCGCGTGGGCGTGAACCTGCGGGTCAAGCTCCCCGAGGGCGCCAAGGTCTCGGTCGGCGCGCCCGTGCAGGCGAGCCACGGCGGTCGCACCTTCTCGGTCGGCGATCGCATGGACGGCGCTGCCCTCGTCCTCCAGCGCTCGGTCGATCTTCCCGCGGGGCGCGTGCAGCCGAGCGAGTACGAAGCGTTCGGCGGCTTCGTGCGTTCGGCAGAAGAGGCGCTGCAGCGCGACTGGGTCGTTCACCTCTCGGGCGAGGCGGCGAAATGAGCGAGGCCCGCCTCGATACGTACAAGATCCTGCTCGAGAACATCCGGTTTCGCGGGCGGCACGGGGCGTCGCGCGCGGAGCGGGGGCTGCTCCAGGATTTCACCGCCACCGTCGAGCTCGAGCTGCCGATGAGCGCGCTGCCGCGGGCCGACACCCGGAGCCGGGTCTACGACTACGGCAAGCTCGCCGAGCTGGTCGCCGACGAGGGCACCAAGAGCTCGTACCGCCTGCTCGAGACGCTCGGCCAGCGCCTCATCGAGCGGATCTTCCGCGAGTCGCCCGCGGTGGCGGTCACGGTGCGCGTGAAAAAATTCGGGCCGCCCACGGCGGTGAGCGTCGACTCGGCGTCGATCGAGCTGCGCGCGACGTCACGCTGACGCGACGCGCGGCTTCGGCGGGCGAACCTGCGGGAGCATCCGCACGTTGCCCGGCGGGGGGACGGAGGCAGGGCGCGGCGGCGGGGCGGAGAGCGGCGGGACGCTCATCGCAGCGGCCATCGCGGCCGTGCTCATCGGAGGCGGCGTGGTGACGGTCGGCACCGCCCGCATCGCGACGTGACTGTGGATGCCGGGCGGCGCGCTCATCGAGGGCGGGGGCGACGTGATGGGACCGCGCGGCTCCATCGCGGCCATGACGGCGGCCGCGCTCATCGGGGGCGGGGTCGAGATCGGCGGCGCAGAGGCCATCGTCAGCGGCGCGCTGCGGGGATGCGCGGCGACCGGCGCGAGCTGACGCACCATCGACGCCGGCATCTGCGCCGGGCGCGTCGACGAGGCGGCGCTGCGCAGGCCGAACGGGTCGAACTTGGCGTGGTGCTTGTCGGAGAGGCCGCGGATGCGCTCGAGCACCGTCTCGTAGGTGATGAAGATCTCTTCGCGGCAGCCGTCGCCGAGGAACCGCTTGAGGGCGAGCTCGCCCGGCGTCGCCGTCCGCCGCGCGACCTCGCGAACGAGCGGCGCGATCGAGAAGATGATCGCTTCGGCGATCACGGCCGGGCGGGCGACCTCGCCCACGGGCACGCCGCCGAAGAGCGCCTTGGAGGCGTTCTTGCGGTAGGGCAGGAGCGTGGCGATCGTGTTGACGACGCGCGACCAGAGCTTGTGGACGGCCGCGGCGTCGTCGCGGCCGAGCTTCTCGCTCTGCGCCGACGGGTAGCCGGCGCGATCGATGCCGGTGAGGGTGACGTCGCGCGAGCCTTCGCTGTCGAGGAGGACCTCGAAGCCCTCGGAGGGCTTGCTGCCGCTCCCCTTGAGCGTCATCGCGGCGCGGTCCGGCGTCAGCGTGACCGAGGTGACGAAGAGCTCGTCGAGCCGGACGGGGGTCGGGCGCGGCTTGCCGAACATCGGCTTTCGCATCAGGTGCACCACCACCGACTTTTCGAGCAGGCTCGCTTGCACGGGCCGCGCGAAGAGGTGATCGAGCGGGATCGCGACGTCGAACGCGATCTCGAGGCCGAAGGGCGTGCGCGCGTAGAGCTCGGCCTTGGTCGGGTTGTTCTTGGCGGCGGCGCTCCAGCGGATGCCCCAAGCCGTGTCGGGCACCTGGTGTTGACCCAGGAACTTTCCGAGAGCGGGGAGCACATGCTGACGCGGCGACGCGGCGACGGCGGCGGCGATGGTGGTCTCGCGCTGCTTGCCTATCGTGTGCTTGGCGTCCGCGATCGTCTTCCAGGCGAGGTCGCCGATCTTGGCGTAGGCGATCTCGCTGACCGTCGTACCCGTCCGCGTGGCCGACTCCGGGCCGAAGCTCTCTTCGATCCGCTGCGCGACGGCCATCAGGTGCAGCTGCTCCTGACCTGCCTTCACCTCGGCTTCGCGGATGATCCGGTTCGTCTCGTCGACCTGATCGTCGGCCTGGAGAATCGCGACGCAAGCGTCGGTGGCCGAGCACAACGTCGCGAGAAAGTTCTCGTTGAGCGGGAACGGCGTGGCGTCTGCGAAGAGATAACGCATGGTCTGCCCTCGGTCGGTCGGCGATCCAATCGCAACGGACGTACCAACGTGGTCAGGCCGGTTCTCGGTGTGCATTTCATGCACGTGAACGGAATTGGCAGCTTGGTACTGGAATTTCGGGGGTCGAATCGGCCGGGTGGGGACCAGGGTGGGGGGGCCGAAGATCCACCCAGGGGAGGGCGCTGCCCGATCGGGTTAGCAGCCGCCGCAGCTCTGCACACACGTGTCGCAGACGATGCAGACGACGGCCTCGAAGTAGAGGTTCGCGCCCTCTGGGTACGCCTCGACGCACGCGTCCTGGCAGTCCGGATCGGGGTCGTTCTGGCAGTCCTCCAGGCACATGTAGAAGGCCGCGCACTGCATGCTCTGCTCGCAGGCGGCGTACTGCATCGCGCAGTTGCTCTGGATCGAGCACTCGATGCACGCGTCGCAGTCGAACGTGTCATCGCATGTCATGCCACTCCCCGTGCTGCCCACGGTCACGCTCGTGGCCGGCCCCTGGCTCACCGTGGTCGCCACCGTCCCCTGACCGGTAGACGTCTGCGCCGTCGCCTGGCCGGTCGACGTCTGCCCCTGGCCGCTCGTCTGACCGCTCCCGTTCTGGCCGGTCGTCGAGCCGTTCTGCGCTGCGTTGCCGCTGCCGCCCGCACCACCCTCACCGAACACGGTGGTGACGTCGCTCGCGCAGCCGGCGAGAGAGAAGCAAGAGAGGCCGAGGACGAACCAAGCGGTCGCGAGGCGCATGCCCTTGATTGCACCCGGGCGGGCGGGTTGATCGACAATTCGCGCCGCCGGCATGGTCTCGGCGCTTGCCGGCAGGAAAAAGGCGCCGTCTGATGATCGGCCCATGCACCCGCTACACGACGTCGAGCTACCCGAGACCATCGAGGATGTGTTCCCCGCCGTGGTCGAGATCCCGGCCGGGTCCAAGCTCAAGTACGAGATCGACAAGAAGACGGGGCTCATCATGCTCGACCGCGTCCTCTATTCGTCGGTCCACTACCCGTGCAACTACGGGTTCATCCCCCGCACCCACGCCGACGACGGCGACCCGCTCGACATCCTCGTGCTCATGCAGTTTCCGGTGGCGCCGCTCACCATCGTGCGTTCGCGCGCCATCGGCGGGTTTCGGATGCGCGACGACAAGGGTGAAGATGACAAGATCGTCGCCGACGACCCCGCCTTCAGCCACTACCAGGCCACGAGCGAGCTGCCGCCCCACCTGCTCAAAGAGCTCCGCCGCTTCTTCGAGGACTACAAGTCGCTCGAGGGCAAGTTCAGCGAGGTCGACGAGCTCTACAACCAGGCCAAGGCGGTGAAGGTGATCGAGCACGCCATCGAGGGCTACAAGACCCTGATGGCGAGCGGCTCGCCGAAGTGACGATCAGGAGGCGACGGACTCGCAGCCGAGCACGACCTTGAGGACGGCCTCGGGGTCGTTCTTGGCGGTGTCGCACGAGGCGGGGCAGAGCAGGAT
>CALKVR010000496.1 GCA_938004815.1 uncultured Polyangiaceae bacterium
CTCTCAGGATCGCCAGCGTCACCGCGAACGACACGACGACCACGACGATGGCCGTGATCCACGGCCACCGCGTACCGCCGCGAAAGTCGGTGTTCTCGTCGATCTCCAGAGAGGCGACGTGGCCCAGCGGGGCGGCCTCTCTGCTGCTGGCGAGCGGCTCCGGCTCCGGCGGCGGCGGCGGCAGCGAGAGATCGGGGGGCGGCGCGCCCCGCCCCGACGACGGGATGGGCTCGTCCATCGACGGGGGCGCCGCGACCGGGACGACCGGCGTCGGTGCGGGCGACGGCACGCGCCCGCCGTCGCTCGTCGTCTCGTGCCGGATGCCAGCGAGGATGTCCAGATCGAGTCGGTGGTCGATGACGGTGGCGTCATCTTCGCCCAGCGGCGTGGGCTCGTCGACGATCGGCGGGGCGGGCTTGGCGGTCGCGCCTCGAGGGGGCCCTTTCGCGTCCACGTTCGGCACCGCCGGGGCGCGGAGCGCGGCGGCGAGGTCGGCCAACAGCTCGCGCGGGACCGCCTTCACGACCGTCTCGGCGCCGTAGGCGTCCTCGTCGGCCGAGGGTCGAAACGTGTCGAGGTCGGGGCGAGGGGTCGGGGTCTCGTCCGGCCTGCGCGGGGGCTCGCGAGCCATGGCTGCTCTACGAGAAGTATCGTGCTTTGCGTTGGATCGCCAGGCGCGGGAGGCGTGAGCGGTGGGGCCGCTCGCCTCAGGGAGCCTGCGTTGGAGGCGCCTTTTGCTTCAGCTCTTCGAGCGCCTGTTTCATCTCGTCCTCGGTGAACGGCATCTTCGCGAGCGCCTCTTTCTCGGTCGCGAGCGCCGTCTCGAGCTCGCGCTGCGCGCTGCGGGCGCGGGCGATCCAGGGCGACGACTCGCCCGTTCGTTCGCCGAGCTTCACGGTGTGCTCCATCATCTTCAAGCCCTTCTCCAGGAGCACGCGGTAGCGGAGGCGCATCGCCCCCTCCCAGAGCTGCTTCTGCCGGATGGTCTTGGCCGCCGGCGGAACGGGCACCCGCATGACGTCGCGGTGCAGGTCCTGGTAGAGCTGGCCCACGCGGTACCCGGCCATCGCGGACCAGTGCGCGTCGAGGCTACGCATCGCGTCGGTGTAGGCGCTCTGAGCGTCGAGCAAGCCCTGGCATCGCTCCTCGAGCTTCGCGCCGAAGTCCGGGGGGAACGGGAGGAACTTGATCGTCTCGCTCTTCTTGCGGCGGATTTCGCCGAGCGCGAAGGCCACCTGGGCGAGCTCGGGCGGCGGAACACCGGCCTCACCGAGCCGGCGATCTTCGATCTCGTTGCGGGCCCGAACGATGATCTCGTAGGCCTCGTCGACCCGCTCCTGCGAGACGAGGGCGAGCGCGAGCCCGCCCTGCGCTTCGATCCGCTCCATGACGGTGAGGTCCTGACGCTCGAGCAGCTTCTTCGTCACCGCCTCCAGGCTCGGCCAGCTCTCGAGGTAGGCCTCGAGGCGGGCGAGCCGGAGGAGCGCCGAGTGGGCCGTGGGACCATCCGGCGACTTTTCGAGGCTCTGGCGGAACCGAGCTGCCGCCGTCGAGTAGTCGCCCAGGCTCGCGTACGCGACCCCGGCGTTGAAGAGGGCGGGAGCCGCCCAGGGGCCGTTGGGGCTCATGGCCGCGACGGCGTCGAGCTCCTGTGCAGCGGGCTTGAATTCTTCTCGAACGAGGCGCGCCGTGGCCAGGTGAAAGCGCCGCTCGACCTCGGCCTGGTCGAGCTTGGTGACGATGATCTCCGGCAAAACAACAGGCTTTTCCGGGGTCTGGGGGGCAGCTTGGCCGACACATCCAGCGGTGAGGAGCAGCGAGAGGAGCGCAGCGGGGCGAGAGAACGGGAGCATCGGATTTTCCGGTGTGGGTGCGTGGAGCCGTTTGGTTGGACAGCGCGACCAGGCCTGGCGTTCAACGGGGAATTCTTTTGTGCCTCGAATCCTTGCCGACATCGGAGCATCATGAAGTGAGCGCTCCCCCAGAGCCGGCCCGGCGGGGGGAAGGAGATCCGATGACGAAGCAGCGGCTTGTTTTGTCTGATTCGAGCCCCGAACAGCGCCTGAGCGATGCCGAGTCGATGCATCGACAGCTCGACGTTCGTTTGAAGGAGCTCGGTCGACGAGCGTACCTGACGCCCAGCGAGCAGATCGAGGCCTCCCAACTGAAGAAGCTGAAGCTTCGCGCAAAAGACGAGCTCACGACCCTCCGCTCCAAAGTCCTCGGCGGGCTCAGCGGCTGACCGCGAGCGGCGAGAGGTCGGCGGGCAAGCAGGTTTCCCTCGCGGCAGGCGCCTGTCGCGCCTCATCGTTCAGCTCGCGCAGGGTGCGCGTGGCGCGCTCGCGCTCCTCGGCCGACAGCGCGGACGGGTCGCTCGTCATGCCCGCGGCGCATCGGGTGAGCCAGTCGTGTGCGCACTGGCGGAACGTCGCCCGATCCTGCGGCCGCCCCGCGGGTGCGAGGGACGCGAGGCGGTAGTCGGTCATACCGCGCAAGCACGCGTAGCGGATGCGATCGGCGTGCCCGAGCGCGTCCTCGTCTTCGCCGAGGAGTCGCAAGACCGCGAGAGCGCGCGCGAACTCCGTGACCTCGTAGTGTCGTCGCGCGCGCTCGAGGTCGGCGGCGTAGGTGACGCACGACGAGAGCCCGAGCGCGCTCGCCGCCACCGCGGCGAATCGGTGGAGGCGGACGCGCTTATCCATGCCGGTCGGGTGTCGAATGAGTGCCATTCCTGCCCTCGTCGGCGCTAGACTGCCATAGAGCAACGACCTCGATGACTCGGGAACAGAATGTGTCGAGCGACGCGCTCCCTGCGGTGGGGGTGGGCG
>CALKVR010000497.1 GCA_938004815.1 uncultured Polyangiaceae bacterium
TCGCGGTCTGGGGCAACGCCAGACCCCGAGCGAAATCAGCCCGAAGGGCGCGTGAAGGGCTGAAACGCCTCGACGGAGAGTAGGGCGCACCAACGAAAAGAGCCGGCGTCTCTCGACACCGGCTCTCGTCTGCACCCAGGCGCGCCTATCGGCGCCCGCCCGAAGAGCTCACCAGCGGTAGTGAGCGAAGGCCTTGTTTGCCTCCGCCATCTTGTGCGTGTCCTCTTTCTTCTTCACCGCGTTGCCGCGGTTCTGGGCGGCGTCGACGAGCTCGGCGGCGAGGCGCTCCATCATCGTCTTTTCGCCGCGGGCGCGGGAGTAGGTGACGAGCCAGCGCATCGCGAGGGCGACGCGACGCTCGGGGCGAACCTCGACCGGCACCTGGTAGGTGGCACCGCCGACGCGGCGGCTCTTCACCTCGAGCTTGGGCTTGACGTTGTCGAGCGCCTTGCGAAAGACCTCGATCGGCTCCTCTTTGAAGCGGTCCTTGATGACGTCGAACGCGCCGTAGAGGATGCCCTCTGCCGTCGCCTTCTTGCCGCCCAGCATGATGCTGTTCGTGAACTTGGCGACCAGCTTGTCCTTGAACTTCGGGTCCGGGATGATGCGGCGCTTCGGAACTTCTCGTCTACGGGGCATGGCTTCTGGACTCTCAGCTCTTGGGGCGCTTGACGCCGTACTTCGAACGCTTGCGGTTGCGGGTCGCCTTGTTGGTCGAGCTCGGGCCGGCGGCGCCCGACGCGTCGAGCGTGCCGCGGACCACGTGGTAGCGCACGCCGGGCAGGTCCTTCACGCGACCGCCACGAATGAGGACGACCGAGTGCTCCTGCAGGTTGTGGCCCTCGCCCGGGATGTAGCTCGTGACCTCCATCTGGTTCGTCAGGCGAACACGGCACACCTTGCGAAGCGCGGAGTTCGGCTTCTTGGGGGTGGTCGTGTAGACGCGAACGCAGACGCCGCGCCGCTGCGGGCACGACTTGAGGGCCGGGGACGCCGTCTTCCAGACGCTGGCCTGGCGACCCTGACGGATGAGCTGACTGATCGTGGGCATGAAGCTCTCGAGGTGAAACGCGTGGGCTCGACAAAAGAGCCCGGCGAAATGGGAGGCGCACCATACTCCGGGCACGACCCTTGTCAAGCGGGTACCCGGGGGCGGGCGGCACCCCCGACCAGCGGCTTATTCCAGGGGTTTCAGGCTCTGGAGGGTGGTGGGGACCAGCTCGCTGACGGTGGGGTGGGCGTGAACCGCCCGAGAAATCACGGTGTAGGGGGCCCGGGCGTACATGACGTCGGCCAAGAGGTGCATGACCTCGTCCCCCTCGATGCCGAGGATGGCCCCGCCCAGGATGTCCTTCGTGTCCCCGTCGACCAGGACCTTGATGAACCCGTGGGTCTCACCGCGCTCCTTGGCCCGCCCGACCCGGGTCATCGGGCGCTTGCCCACGAGGACCCGCCGCCCGGACGCCTTGGCCTCGGCCTCGTTCATGCCGACCCGGCCGAGAGGCGGGTCGGTGTAGAGCGCGTAGATCGGGATGCGGTCGGTGACCTTGCGGTCGTCGCCATCGAGCAGGTTGCCTGCCACGATCTCGTAGTCGTTGTACGACGTGTGGGTGAACGCACCCCGGCCGTTCACGTCGCCGAGCGCCCAGATGTGGGCCGCGCTGGTGGTCAGCCGATCGTCGACCTGGACATACCCGCGGGCGTCGAGCCGGACGCCCGCCGCGTCGAGCCCCAGATCGTGCGTGTTCGGCGTGCGCCCGACCGCGACCAAGAGATGCGACCCCTCGAGGTCGCCGGCCGTCGTGCCGAGGGTGACGCGCCCATCGGTCTCGGACGCCGACTGCACCGCGGTGCCGGTGTGGATCGTGATCCCCTCGAGCTCGAGGATGCGCCGGACCTCGGCCGAGACGTCGGCGTCTTCACGGTTGATGATTTGCTCGCTCCGCTCGATCACGGTCACGCGGCTGCCGAAGCGCCGGTACATCTGCGCGAACTCGAGCCCGATGTAGCTGCCGCCAACGATCAAGAGGTGCTCGGGGACGAAGTCGACGTCCATCATCGAGGCGTTGGTGAGGTGGGGGACGCCCTTGAAGACGTCGGGCACGACCGCGCGCCCGCCCACGTCGAGGAAGAAGCGGCTCGCCTCGAGCACCACGTCGCCGACGCGGACCACGGTCGGGCTCTCGAAGCGCGCCTGCCCCTCGATGAGAGCGAGGTTCTTGGTCGCCGCGATCCATTCCCGCAGGCTCGCGCGCGAGTCGTCGACCACCGCGTCCTTGCGGGCCTTGACCGCGCGCATGTCGACGCTGACAGAACCGTCAATGTTTACCCCGAACCGCGCGGCCTCGCGCGCCACCCACGCCGCACGGGCGCTCGCGATGAGCGTCTTGGTCGGGATGCAACCGTCGTTGACGCAGGTGCCCCCGAGGCCGCGCCTCTCTATGAGGGCCACCGTTTGCCCCGATTCGGCCAGCCGCACGGCCAAGGGCGGCCCCGACTGCCCCGCGCCGATGACGATCGCGTCGAAACGCCGCATCGCCTGGGCATAGCATCGACGGTGCCCCGCGGGGCCGCCATCGCCGTGGCCGCCATCCCCGGGGCGACCAGCTTGGTGCGGTGTCGGGCAAAGAGCCCGCGCCCTTCGAAAAGCCGTGATACCTTGTACGCGCGCGCGTGCAGAGCTTCATCGACAACAGGTACCGCCTGCTTCGGCAGCTCGGCGCGGGCGGGATGGGCGTCGTGTGGGAGGCAGAGCACACGGGCGTAGGCCGGCGCGTAGCGGTCAAGCTGCTGCACAAGTCGCTCCTGGAGAAAGAGTCGAGCCTCCT
>CALKVR010000498.1 GCA_938004815.1 uncultured Polyangiaceae bacterium
GTGCGTGCGGGGCCGAGCTGGTCTGCGGCGGGCGCAACGACACGTTCGCGGGCCTCTGCGTCCCCGAGTGGATGCGGGACGAGTTCGTCGACGAGAGCACGGGGTCGATCCCCGATGGCCTCGAGGGCGGCACCGGGCACGGCGTGTGGGTGTTCGGCCTCGCCACCGTGCCGATGGACGCCGTCGTGCGCACCCGCATCGATCACCCGCGGCCAGCCGACCTCGAGCTCACGCTGACGAACCCGTCAGGCACCACCGTCATGGTCTGGCCGCGCGGAGCCGGGGCCGTTCCGGAGTCGATCCCCGTCGGCGTTCCCGGCGACGAATCGGCGAACGGCGAGTGGATCCTCACGGTGCGCGATGTCGTCGCGGGGTCGACCGGCACCACGCGGCTCTTCACCCTCGAGCTGACGACGCGCTTCGACTGATCTCAAGCACCCGCGCCATCGACCGGCCAAGGGCCGTAGACCTCGACGTCGACGCCGGGGGAGAAGTGGGCGAAGTCGGGCGGCCGGCCGGGGTCGGGCATGCCTGCCGCCGCGAGCAGCCCGCACGCGTGGTGCTCGATCGCGGCCGCGTGCGCGGGGTACTGCACGTGGTGCACATGCCCCTTGTGGACGCGCCCGCGGCGAACCGCGAAGAGGTAATAGCGTTCGAGCAAGAAGAACTCGAAGCTCCCCGGCGCGGGCGGGTCGAGCGCCGTGCCCGCGCGATAGGTGACGTCGAGCAGGGCCGCACCGTCGGAGGCGCGCGCGCTCACGTACCGAACCGAGCCGTCGTCTCGCGCGACCTGCTGCATGCGAGCGAAGTGGTACGGCAAGCCCCAGCCCCAGCGCGCGGCTTGCACGGCCACCCACGACGACGCCTCGAGCGAGAAGAAGAACACGCCGGGCTCACCGCGAAAGTGCACGTACGTCCGGAGGTTCGTCTCCAAGAAGTCGAGCGCGAGCGCGCCCGGCAGCCACGAGGGCCGGATGTCTCGCATCTCGAACGGGACGACGCCCACGTACGCTCCGCCGTCCCAGAGGTCGAGCTCGAGCTCGGGCGGCACGACCGCGCGCACGGCCCCCGCCGGCAGGCGCCAGTGCAAGAAGAGCAGGTTGCGCCACTTCTGCTCACCGGACGCACGCCGATCGACGGGTGCCCGAGTCGGGGTGACGCGATCGAGATCGAGCGCTGGGGCAGTCATCGGTCCGCCGATGGTAGAGGAGCCCGGCGGCGCTCGGGTGGTGCGGCGGGCAGCCCCGGCTCCGATGAGGGCTGCGGGGACGGGACGAGCCAGGCCTCGGTCGCCGGGCCCCTCGCCATCGCGGCCGTCGCGGGGGCCGTGGCGATCAGTCGACGGCCAGGAAAAAGAGCCCGACCGCGATAGCCAGCAGCCAGATCGCGAGCGCGGCGACGACGAGGCCCCAGCGGGTGCCGCGCGTCTCCTCCACCGCGCGGACGATCTCGTGGAGCGAAGCGCGAGGCCGCATCCACCTCGACGGCAGCGCGCTGCCCGTCATCGTCGGCACCTCGCTCACGCGAGCCGGCTCCTGCGGCCCAGCATCCGTCGAGGGCAGCGGGTCAGCTTGCTCCATTTGCTGCGGCGCGACGGCGGTCGGGGTCTCGTGGACGTTGCCGCCATCGGTCCGACCTGCGCTCGACGCGAGCGCCGCGTACACGTCGTAGCCGGTAGGGCTGACGGCGGTGGGGCGCATCGATGGCTGCCGCACGAACGAGGGCGGCTTCGACGATACGACCGCGCCATCGTAGCCGGCGAAGATCTCTGCGTACGCGTCGGCCATCGCGCCCGCCGACTGGAACCGCCGATCGGGGTCCAGATCGAGCGCCGTCGCGAAGAACGCATCGACCGCGGCAGGCACCCTGGGCACGAACCTCGAGGCGGGGGGGAACTTACCCTCGACGATCCGCAGCGCTTGCTGCACGCCCGGCGCGGAGAACGGCAAGACGCCCGTCAAGGCGCGGTACACCACCACCGCCGCCGACCAGAGATCGGAGCGGTGGTCGACCATGCGGCCGGTGCGGATCTGCTCCGGGCTCATGTACGGGGCCGTCCCGAGCACGGCGCCAGTCTGCGTGAGGCGAGCGGTTCCCCAGCCGTCCTTGGCGATCCCGAAGTCGAGGATCTTCACCACCTCGCGCTCGCTGCGATCGTCACCCGCCTCACGCGCATAGAACAGGTTGCCCGGCTTCAAGTCTCGGTGCACGAGCTCGAGCGCGTGGGCGTGGTCCAAGCCTCTCGCGATCCCCACCGAGAGCTCGACGGTCTGGAGCGGCGCGAGGCGCCCTCGTTCCATGAGACGCTCGTGGAGGCTCTGCCCGTGGAGGAGTGTCATCACGATGTACGGCCGGTCCTCGAAGACGCCGTGATCGATCAGCTCGACGAAGCTGGGGCCCTCGAGCTGCTTCGTGAACTCGATCTCGTGGGAGAACCGAGCGACGACATGCGGGTCGCCTCTCAGCTCGGCCGCGACCATCTTCACGGCCACGTCGCGCTGCAACTCGCGGTCGCGCGCCCGCCACACCGTCGATGTCCCGCCTTCGCCGATCGGCGCGATGAGCTCCCAGCGGTCGGCGAGCACGCGCAAAGGCCTGGGGGCCACCGCTAACGCTCCCTCCGTCCAGGAAGCCGCGTCGTCCTCCATCGCCTTGACCGTTGGCCGCACGCCGCTCTTCGTGCTGCTCATGTGCGGGTGATCGTACGGCGGCTGCGCGCATGCGAAAGAGATCGGTTCGATCACGGTGGGCAAGCATCTCTCTCTGGCGCACAGCGATGCCGAGAGGCGCATTGACGCCGAGGCGTCGCACCAGTTTGCTCCTGTGCGTGCGGCGCCTACTCGTCGTCTTGTCGCGCGCGAGCATCATCTCGTGTGGCCTCGCCGGCCTCGCCGGCCTCGACGGCTGCGCCTCGAGCGAAGGCGGGCGGCGCGACGATCGGGCTGCCATCGACGAGCCGTCCACGCGGTCGTCGGC
>CALKVR010000499.1 GCA_938004815.1 uncultured Polyangiaceae bacterium
CGCGCGCGGTCTCTCGCTCCCTGTCGGCGAGACGACCGAGCCCAAGCCCTCCCCTGCCCTCCTCATGGAGATGATGGAAGCGCGTGAAGAGCTCGCCGCCGCCGGCAGCAAGAAGGATGCAGCCGCTCTGGCCAAGCTGGGTGATGCGATGCGCCGCCGCGAGTCGAGCGTGCTCGACGGCCTCACCACCGCGTTCGCCGCCAGTGGCCACGAACGCGTGCTTCCCCTCCTCGGCGAGCTCCGGTACGTGCGTCG
Organism: uncultured Polyangiaceae bacterium; assembly: GCA_938004815.1. GTDB lineage: Bacteria > Myxococcota_A > Polyangia > Polyangiales > Polyangiaceae > Xiheicaenibacterium. Next base: position 256 of record CALKVR010000499.1, read on the forward strand.
TTTCCTCGATGAAGTGAGCGCGCTCGAAGAAGCCGCGCTCGAGGCGCAGTCATGAAGGCGCAGTCATGAATCTTCTCGAAATCTACGATCCCAAGGCGCCGCCGCGCCCGATCGGCATCGACCTGGGCACCACGAACTCGCTCGTGGCGCGCATGCGTGACGACGTGCCCGTCGTCATCCTCGACTGCGATCAAGAGTGGCTCGTGCCGTCGGCCGTCCACTACGGCGATCGGGGTGAGGTCCTCGTCGGCCGCGACGCGCTCCGCCTCGCATCGGTCGATCCGGTCAACACCCTCGTCAGCGTCAAGCGCCTCATGGGCCGCGGGGCCGAGGACGCCGAGACCAAGCGCCTCGGCACCTATGCGTTCGCCGGCGCCGACACCGACGAAGAGAAAAAGAGCGTGCGCTTCCTCGTCCGCGGCAAGGCCAAGAGCCCGATCGAGGTCTCGGCCGACATTCTACGGAAGCTCAAGCAGCTCGCCGAAGACGAGCTCCAGCGCGTCGGCGGCGTCGTCATCACCGTGCCCGCGTACTTCGACGACGCCCAGCGCCAGGCCACCAAAGACGCGGGGCGCCTCGCCGGCCTCGACGTCCTCCGCCTCCTCAACGAGCCGACCGCGGCCGCCCTCGCCTACGGCCTCGAAAAGAAAAAGGACGGCCTCTTCGCCGTCTACGATCTCGGCGGCGGCACGTTCGACATCACGATCCTGCGGCTCGAGGACGGCGTCTTCGAGGTCAAGTCTACCGGCGGCGACAGCCAGCTCGGCGGCGACGACATGGACCGCGCCCTCGGCGCCGTCCTCCTCGAGGCCATGGGCGACAGCCCCGAGTCGGCGTCACCCGAGCGCATCCGCCTCGCTCTCGACTCGGCCCGCCGCACCAAGCACGCCCTGACCCAGGCCGCCGAGGTCGAGGTCGAGCTCCCGAGCGGGCCAAATGACAAGATTGTCATTACCCGCGAGCGCTTCGATTCGCTCATTCAGCCCCTCCTCGATCGCACCGGCACCGCGTGCCGCCGCGCCATGAAAGACGCGGGCGTCGCCGCGGGCGAGCTCGACGGCGTCATCCTCGTCGGCGGCTCCACGCGCGTGCCCGCTGTGCGCAGCTACGTCGCCCGGGTGTTCGGCAAGGAGCCCCTCTCCGACATCGATCCCGAAAAGGTCGTCGCTCTCGGCGCCGCCATCCAAGCTCACGTCCTCGCCGGCGAGGGCCCCAAAGACGACGTCCTCCTCCTCGACGTCCTACCCCTCTCGCTCGGCATCGAGACCATGGGCGGCGTCGCCGAGAAGATCCTCCCGCGCAACACCACCATCCCCACCGGCGCGCGCCAGGTCTTCACCACCTACGCCGACAACCAGACCGGCTTCGAGATCCACGTCGTCCAGGGCGAGCGCGAGCTCGCCGCCGACTGTCGATCGCTCGCGCACTTCACCCTCAAGGGCATCCCCCCCATGCCCGCGGGCATGGCCCGCCTCGAGGTCACCTTCACCGTCGACGCCGACGGCCTCCTCAAGGTGCACGCCAAAGAGCTCACGACTGGGAACGAGCAGACCGTCGACGTCAAGCCCAGCTACGGCCTCACCGACGAGCAGGTGGAGGAGATGCTCATGGCCGCGCTCGACCACGGTGAAGACGACTTCAACGCCCGCCGCCTGGCTGAAGAGCGCGTCGAGGCCGGCCGCGTCCTCCACGCCACGAAAAAGGCCCTCGCCGAGGCCGACGATCTCGTCGACCCCGCCGAGCGCGCCGCCATCGAGTCCGCCGTCGTCGACCTCGAAAAAGCCGTCGCCGGAACCAACCCCTCCCTCATCCACGCCCAGCTCGATCTGCTCGACCACGCCACCAAGCCGTGGGCCGGCCGGCGGATGGATCGCGCCGTCGCCAAGGCCATCGCCGGCAAGGCCGTCGGTCAGGTAGAAGAGGGCGTCGCCGCCGCCAAGGGCGTCGACCAGCACGTCGCAGAGCACGCGGCCCGGAGACAGTCGTGAAGATCCGCTACCTGGCCCACGGCCAAACCTGGGAGGCTGACGGTGTCGTCGGCCAGTCGCTGCGTGACATCTCCAAGACGGTCGAGGCGCCCGAGGGCGACGCGTGCGGCGGCGTGTGCGCCTGCTCCACTTGCCACGTCTACATCACGAAGGGCCGCGAGTTTCTCAGTGAGGCCGAAGAAGAGGAGGAGGACATCCTCGACAAGGCCTTCGATGTGCGGGCCAACAGCCGCCTCGGGTGTCAGGCCACGATCCTCGCGAGCGCACCTGCCGACGCGGTCGTCGAGGTCGAGATCACACGCGAGAGCCTCGACGCGTACTACAACGAGCACCCGCAGGCCGTCGACCCGCGCAAGCGCTGATCACTGCGGCATGAGCGGCGTCATGTCGAAGGCGACGACGTACGGCCCCATCGCGTCGGCGGCCGCAGAGGCGCCGTCGACGACCAGGTAGTACGTCTGCCCGCCGCTCACCACGATGTCGAGCGCGTTCACCCCGCTCGCGTCGTCCTGGTTGCAGTCGACGACGCGGCCCGAGAGACAGTCGCCCTCGCGCACCGTCACGTAGCGGTGCCAGCACTCGGGCTCCGAGCCGGTCTGACAGTAGGCCAGACCATCGCGGTCCGCGCCCACCGTGATCGAGAGCAGCCCCGAGTCTTGCGGCCGAAACGCGATCACCTCGTCGCGCCCGCCGACGCTCGCGGCGCCGCACTCCGGCGCGTAGTCGTCGCTCGCGTCGCCGTTGTCGTACGGGTCGTCGCTCGCGGGAAAGATCGACAGGCCCGGCAAGATCGACAGCGAATCGCCGATGTCCTCGCACGCGTCGGCCGCCGACGCGGCCACGAACATGCACGCCTTCTCGTTGCCCGGGTCGCCGCAACCGTCGTGCGCCGCCGGCACCGCCGGGTCGCACTGCTCGAGCGTGTTCACCACCCCGTCGCCGCACGATGGCGCCGCGCACGACACATCCAGCACGTAGTCGCCCGCCGACTGCCCCGAGCCCTGGACCACCACCCACCAGGTGCCCGGCTCGGCGTGCTGCGCCATCTGCTCGTCGTCCGACGCTCGGTCCGAGCAGCCCACCTCGAAGTCGCACGAGCCCCGACGCAGCGACACCGCTCCATCGAAGCCCGCATCCGCCAGCGCCACCGACAGCGTGCACGCCGCCGCCACCTCGAACCGGTAAACCGCGTCAGGCCCCGGCGACGCCACGCAGCTCAGCGCTGCGTCGGATGTCATCCCCACCGTCGAGCCCGCGATCGAGACCTGATCTCCCACGCTCAGCGAATAGCCCGCGCCCGGACACGCCTCCTCGGGCGCCACCTGCGGCACACTACCGCCCTCGCCTCCCGAGCCGCCCTCGCCTCCCGAGCCTCCAGAGCTCGAGCTCGAGCTCGAGCCCGAAGGCGAGCTCCGCCCCGTCGACGAGCTCCCCGGCCCCGAGAGCCGCGACCAGCCTTCCCTCGACGAGGCCTGCTCCGACGCCTCCTCCTCCGCCACCGGGTCTTCACCCTCCGGCGCCGACCCATCCTCCGCACAGCCCGCGACCAAGCTTCCGCTCAGCACCAGGCAGACCAAGCTCGTGATGGGTTTCGTTCGCATGACCGTCTTCTCCTCGGGAGAGAGGACGGGACGATTTGGGCGAGCTGAAGAGGCGCGAGGTGTGGGGGCGACAAAAAGATGACGCCTCCCGAGGGGGAGGCGTCGTCTTGGGTGGCGAGGGGTCGGGGG
>CALKVR010000500.1 GCA_938004815.1 uncultured Polyangiaceae bacterium
GCCCGCGCCCCCGCCCGCGCAGCCCGCTCAACCGCAGCCTCCGCCGGCCGACGCGCCGCGGCCCGACGCGGCCCCGAGCGCGCCCCTCGCGGTCCCGGAGACGCCGCCTCCGCCTCCCCCTGCGGGCTCGAGCAAGGCCGCCGCCGGCGCGCCCGCCGCGCCGCCCAAGGCGTTCGCCGACGAGGCCGCGCTCGCCGTCCGCGACGGCGCGTCCGGCGAGCCGGTCGCGGGCTGGCACAACATGTTCTTCATTCGCGATCCGGACGGCCAGTTTCGGATCTCGCCGTCGGGCGACATCCAGCTCGACTTCCAGTCGTTCTTCGGCACGAACGTCGACTCGGTCCCCACGATCAACGGCGGCGCCGGCCTCCACCCCCGCTTCTTCGTGAAGCGCGTCCGCTTCGGGGTGCACGGCGAGTTCCTGAAGCGCTGGACGTTCGCCGCCAACTTCGACGTAACGTCACCTCTGTCGAACCCCAACGGGACCGACGAGCAATCGTCCGCGCCGCCGGGCGTCGACCCCACGATCAACAGCGCGCGCTACCGCGCCACCCAGGGTGTCGACGGCGGCATCGGCATGCGCGACGCGTGGATCAACTACTCGCTGTGCCCGTGCTTCAACATCCAGTTCGGCCAGTTTCGCCCGCCCATCTCGCAAGAGAACCGCACGTCGGACTCCTCGACCCCGCTCATGGAGCGAAGCCTCGCCACCCGGACGTTCGTGGCGCCCGGCGGGCGCGAGGCCGGCCTCATGCTCTGGGGCGACTTCGGCGACGACGTCTTCACCTACGAGGTCGCGGTCGTCGGGGGTGACGGCCAGAACCGCTTCACCGTCGACGCGTCGCCCGACTTCGCGGGCCGGCTCCTCGTCGCTCCGCTCAAGAGCGTGAAGCTCATCAAGGACGCTCGCATCGGCGTGAGCGCGCGGCACGGCCAGCGCGATCAAGAGAACGTCGGCTACGACGTGGTGCCGATCAGCTCGCAGCAGGGCTGGGTGTTCTGGAACCCGGTCTACGCCGACTCGCAGGGCCGCCGCACGCACATCATCCCGTCGGGCGCGCAGAACACGATCGGCGGTGAGGTGTACCTCCCGATCGGGCCCGTCGACATCGCCGCCGAGGGCTACTACTCCGCCTACCACACGCGCGAGGCGATCGAGGGGTTCGTGCTGACGAACACCGAGCGCCTCGGGACGCTGAGCGGCGTGGGCTTCACGAGCTGGGTCGACTGGTGGGCGTTCGGTGACGAGCGCATCGGCTCGGCGGTCGGCCGGCAGCGGCCGACCAAGCTGAACCTCCGCCGCAAGGCCGAGTACAAGCGCGGCCTCCAGGTGACCGCGCTCTTTTCGACGGTGCTCGGCACCTACGACGGCAACTCGCGCGGCGGCGCAGACGACGCCGCGACGCCGGCGTCCGCGGGCAACCCGGCCACCGACGTCGAGGTGTTCCAGTTCGGCCTCGGCGCCAGCTACTGGCACACGCGCTCGGTGCGCCTCTCGCTCAACTACAACCTCTACATGACGCCGGGCAGCGGCACCGACGAGAACCTCGCGTCCGTCCCGGGCAACGTCGTCGACCCCACCGACGCAGACGCGAACCTCTTTCACGAGCTCGGCACGCGCGTGCAGCTCGCGTACTGAGCTCTTCGCGACCCCTGCGCGCGGGGCCCCAACCCCGCTTGCGGCGGTCCGCGAACTTGGCCCGCTGCGTCAGCGCCGGCTAGTCGCGGGGGATGCGCCGCTGGATCGCCGTCGGGGCTGCGGCCCTGCTCGTGGGCGTCACGCTCCCGCTCGTTCGGGGCGAGACCAACGTGCCCGATCTCGGACTGGCCAAGCTCGCCTTCGGCGATCCCGGACCGGTGGGCACCACGAAGCGAGAGGTGACACCTCCCGCGCTGCACAAGGTCGAGCTCGCGAAGATCGACGTCCGCGGCGACGTCGCGGTGGCGCCTGCGTGGGGCAACCGCGTCGCAGAGCTGACGGTGGTGCCGAAGTACCAGCGGGCCGCCAACCGTCTGCTCCGCGAGGGCGCGGTCGCCGAAGGCGCGATCGTAATGACCGAGATCAAGACCGGTCGCGTGCTCGTCTGGTCCAGCTACTCGGCCGAGGCGCCGCTCCGCGACATCGCCAGCGAGGCGCTCGCGCCCGCCGCCAGCATCTTCAAGATCGTCACGGCGTCGGCGCTGGTGGAGAAGGGCCTGACCCCCGCGACGCGCGAGTGCTACCGCGGCGGCAAGAGCCGGGTCGACGACGCCGATCTCGTGCGCGACGAGCGACGCGACAAGTGGTGCGCCGACCTGAGCGACGCGATGGGCCGGAGCCTGAACGTCGTGTTCGCACGGCACGCCCTCGATCACCTGGAGAAGGACGACCTCGAGAGCATCTCGAAGCGCTACGGGTGGGCGCGGGACATCCCGTTCGACGTGCCTATCGAGAAGAGCCGGTTCGAATTCCCCGAGGAGCCGAACGAGCGCGCGAAGGTCGCGGCCGGGTTCTGGCACACGACGCTCTCGCCCTTTCAGGGCGCCCACCTCGCCACGACGATCGCCAACGAGGGCGAAGCGATTCAGCTCTACATCGTGGACAGGGTCAAGGACGACAAGGGCGACATCTACGTCGGCCCGACCGAGCGACACGTCCTGGGCCGCGCCGTCGAGGAGCAGACGGCGCGCGCAGTCACCCAGATGATGGAGGCGACGGTGGTGAACGGGACCAGCTTCGGGACGTTCCACGATCGCGCGGGGCGTGCGTTCTTGAAGGACATCCGGGTCGCGGGCAAGACGGGCACGCTCGAAGGCAAGGGCTACCTTTTCACCTGGTGGGTCGGCTTTGCGCCCGCCGACGACCCCGAGATCGCCCTCTCGGTCCTGGTCGCGAACCGTGGCGACTGGAAGGTGAAGGGGACGCAGACCGCGTCGGACATGCTCCGCGTCTACTTCGCGGACAAAGGTCACAAGGGCGTCATCGATCCGATCGGCGCCAAGTGATCGGCGGGGGTCGCCCGCTCACTCCGGCGTGCGGGTGACGTCGCGCGGCTCGAAGCACGCGCGACACCGCGCTTCGTACGACTCGCTGCCCCCGACGAGCACGGTGGGGCCCTCGGCGACGAGGCGCTGCGAGCGGCTCGCGGTGTCGCCGCACACCGTGCAGACCGCGTGCACCTTGGTCACCTGCTCGGCGACGGCCATGAGCTCGGGCATCGGGTGGAACGGGCGCCCGAGGTAATCCTGGTCGAGGCCGGCCACGAGCACGCGCACGCCGCGGTCGGCGAGCCGCTGCGCGACGTCGACGATGCCGCGGTCGAAGAACTGCGCCTCGTCGATGGCGACGACCTGCGTCTCGTCGTCGACGCGGCTCTCGAGGCTCTCGCTCGTCGCGACGGCGAGCGCCTCGAGCACGCCCGTCTTGTCGCCCTCCTCGGCGGCAGCGTGGGTGACGATGCTGGACGCGTCGTAGCGATCGTCGATGCGAGGCTTGAACGCTTGCACGCGCTGCCGCGCGTACATCGCGCGCTTCACGCGGCGAATCAGCTCCTCGGTCTTGCCGCTGAACATCGAGCCAGTAATCACCTCGATACAACCCGTGAAGACCGGCCGAGCCATGCTCGACGCTTAGAAGGCCTCGCGCCGGGAGGGAAGGTGCCCCGTTTGATCCCCGACGAACGGCACCCCTGGACGCGGCCGCGTCCGGGGCGCGCGCGCGAAGCCACCGAAAAGCGTGAGCTTCTCCAGAGGCAGCGATCCGATCGTGCCGCGGCGGAGTGTCGTGCTAGGATGGAGCCGTGCAGGTGGTGCTACGGAAGCTTGGACGTGGCTCACGCGCCGTCGTTGGGCGGCTCGTGCGAGCACCACGCAAGGGCTCCGTCGTCGTGATCGAGTTCTCTGACGGCATGCACGAGTACGTGACCACCCCGGTCAAGCGCGTGCTCCGGCTCGCCGGCAAAGAGGTCTTCTACATCGAGACCGTGAACTCGCGCTACCGGCTCGAGGTTCGCGGTCGCGAGGTCGCGCTCGACGGCGCGGCGAGCGGCGGCGGCGACCGCTGACGATCGGCTGCCCGCCTCGTGCCGCCTCGGATTGCAGCGCGCGCTGCGCCGTGGGAAGGCTCCCGTCCCGTCACCGGGAAAGGAGACCCATCGTGGCCAAAGGCGATCGCAGGAAGTCGAACAAAATGAGGCGCCGCAAGGCGCAGACGAAGAAGAAGGAGCGCATCGCTCGGCGACGCGCCGCGAATCGCAAGCCCGCCACGAAGGGCAAGAAGAGCGCGTCCTAGGTCAGTCCTAGGTCAGTGCGGGGGGGACGACACGAGCTGCGCGCCGTGGGGCGGCGTGCCGGTGGAGAGCAGCTTCGGATCGCCGTCGACGATCTCTTCGCCGATGATCTGCCAGCGGTCTTCGCCGAACTCCCAGGTCTGGCGGAGCGCAGTGCTGCGCACGACGGTCTCGTCGAGCCGCGACCACGCGACCGAAACGGCGACGGCGGCCTTGTTCTCGTCGAGCGGCGTGGCGCCGCCGTACTCCATGTCCAGGATGCGGATCTTGTTGCCCCAGTCCTGGTGGGAGAGCAGAAACCCGCTGCGGAGCTCCGGCTTCACGCAAGCGAGCACGAGATCCATCCGGCCGAAACGCGCGGCCGTGACGACTTGATTCGCCTCGCTCACGAGCCGTTCACCCGCCGAAGGCGGGCTGATGCAGCCGGCGACCGCCAGCCCGAGACCGAGGAGCAACGCATGGGCGCGCATGCTCTTGGCTGTCGCCGATGTCGACCCCGCGGGCCAACTTTGTGGATCAGAACGAGCTGTTGGCGAGAAAGTACACTTGGCCCCAGGGCTCGGCCTCTTTCGACGTGCCGTACGCGTAGCCGAGCTTGAGGCTCGTATCGACGCGGTGGGCGAGGGTCAGGCCGAACCAGAGCTCCATGCCGATCGAGGTGTGCAGGCCCGGGACGTGGATGATGTCGCCGTCCTCGAAGAACGCGGTCTCTTCGAGATCGAGCTCGTTGAACGCGCCGCCCCAGTCGGCGAAGAACGACGTGTCGAAGCGCCGCCAGTAGATCGGCACCGTCGACGGCCCCCAATCGGTCTTCCAGACGGGCACGCGGTACTCGAACGTCGAGAGCAGGTAGGCGCTCCCCGCGTACGACGTGGCCGGGTAGCCGCGCAGGACGAACGCGCCGTCGTATACGCCGTCGATCAACAGATCGATGGGGTTCGTGTTCTCGAGATCGTAGCCGCCCACGAAATAGACCCCGCGCCGGGCGTAAGCCCCGGCCGAGATCGCGCCAGCGGCGCGGACCGCTACCGTCTGCTCGCCTGGCCATGGCATCGACGCGTAGGCCCCCGCGTTGAAGTCGAACGCGTACAGGCTCGTCGTCCCGCCCAGGAGCTCGTCGGCGACCGAGGCGCCCACCCGGAGGCTGATGCCCCGCTTCTTGCCGGCCGAGTCGATGCCGCCCTCGCTCGCGTCGATCCCGTACGAGACCCTCACCTCGCTCAAGAAACCGTCCTCGGGCTTTTGGGTGGGCGACGCTTCGGGGTCGAGGTCGTCGGGAATCGGCAGGCGCGTGTGGAACACCGTCGCGCTGTAGGTGAGGCCGAAGTTCTGGTCGACGAACGCGGTGCGGATGGGGACCGAGAGGCGCGTCGAGCCCCCCGTTCGCGTCTCCTGGTACGGC
>CALKVR010000501.1 GCA_938004815.1 uncultured Polyangiaceae bacterium
TGGTAGCTACGCCGTGTTCGGGAGATCACCTCATGGTTGAAGTCGCGCAGCTCGCCAAGCGCTTTGGCGCCACCCAGGCCGTCGCCGACGTCTCGTTCACCGTCGCGGCCGGCGAGATCTTCGGCCTGCTCGGGCCGAACGGGGCCGGCAAGTCGACGACGATCCGCATGCTCTGCGGCATCCTCGATCCGACCTCGGGCTCGGGGCGTGTGGTCGGGTTCGACATCGTGACCCAGGCCGAGAAGATCAAGGCCAGCATCGGCTACATGACCCAGCGGTTCAGCCTGTACGAGGACCTGACCGTCGCCGAAAACCTCGCCTTTTATGCGTCGGTGTACGGGCTGGATCGCCGCCGGCGGGCCGCGCGGGTCGACGAGGTGATCGAGAAGATCGGGCTCGCCGCCCGGCGGCGCCAGATCGCGGGGACGCTCTCGGGCGGGTGGAAACAGCGGCTTGCCCTGGCGTGCTCCACGAGCCGCCGCTGCTGTTCCTCGACGAGCCCACGGCGGGCGTCGACCCCGTCAGCCGCCGCGAATTTTGGGAGCAGATCCACCGCATCTCGTCGGCGGGGACGACGGTGCTCATGACGACCCACTACATGGACGAGGCGGAGCGCTGCCACCGGCTCGCCTTCATCTTCGGAGGGCAGCTGCTCGACGTCGGCACCCCCGAGGAGATCGTGGCCCGACGCGAGATGCGCGCCGCCGAGCTCGACGTCGACCGGAGCCGTGAAGCGGCCGAGGTGCTGCGCGCGCTGCCGTCGGTCGAAGAGGTCTCGCACTTCGGCCACTTGCTGCGTGTGGCGACGCGGGGCGCGAGCGACCCCGTCGACCTCGTGACGCACGCGCTCGCCGCCGCCGGGATCCAGGTCCGCGGCGCGCGGCCATCGCGGGTCGACGTCGAAGACGCGTTCGTCGCGATGGTTCGCGCCGACCAACGGCAGCGGGCAGCCGCGTGAGGCGCCTCCTCGCCATCGCGTCGAAGGAGCTCATCCAGCTCCGCCGCGACCGGCTCACCCTCGGCATGGCGGTCGCTCTGCCCGTGATGCAGCTCTTGCTCTTCGGCTACGCCATCAACACCGACGTGCGCCACATCCCCACCGTCGTCTACGACGCCGACGGGACGGCGCGCTCGCGCGATCTCGTCCGCCGGCTCGAGGCGACGCACACGTACACCGTCGTGGGTCGGGTTGCCGACCACCGCGAGATCGAGGCCGCGCTCCGGGGTGGTGAGGCGCGGGTCGCGGTCGTGATCCCGGCGCGGTTCGGCTCCGACCTGGCAGCAGGCCGGCGCGCCGACATTCAGCTCGTCGTCGATGGCTCCGACCCCCAGATCGTCGGGAGCGCGACCAGCACCGCGAGCTCGCTCGTCGCGTCGTCAGGGGCGGTCACGACGACCCGCGTGCCCGGTGAAATGCGGCTCGAGCCGAACATCTGGTACAACCCCGACCAGCGCACCGCCCTCAACATCGTGCCGGGGCTCATCGGGGTGATCCTGACGATGACGATGGTCATGCTGACGAGCATGGGCATCGTACGCGAGCGTGAACGCGGGACGCTCGAGCAGCTCATCGTCTCGCCGGTAAAGAACGTCGAGCTCGTGTTGGGCAAGATCCTCCCGTACGTGGCGATCGGCTACCTCCAGATGTCGCTCGTGCTCGTGCTCGGTCGCTACGTCTTCGATGTGCCCATCGCCGGGTCGCTCCCGCTCCTCTTCGGTTTGGCCGCCCTGTTCATCGCCGCGAACCTCGCGCTCGGGCTCTTCTTCTCCACCATCGCCAAGACGCAACAGCAAGCGATGCAGATGTCGATGTTCTTCGTGCTCCCGAACATCCTGCTCTCGGGGTTCATGTTCCCCTTCGAGTCGATGCCGGCCCCCGCCCGCGCGCTGGGGCACGTGCTGCCGCTCACCCACTTCTTGCGCGTCGTGCGGGGCATCGTCCTCAAGTCGAGCACCGCGCGCGATCTCGCGCCTCAGGTCGGCTGGCTGGCGGCGATCCTCGTCGCGCTCGTCCTCTTGGCGTCGCTTCGTTTCCGGAAGAAGCTCGCCTGACCCATGGCGCGTCCTCCCTCGAACATTCGCCAGCGGATCATCCGGTCCGCCCGCACGCGCTTCTTGCGAGACGGCGTCGACGGCGCGTCGATGCGCTCGATCGCGTCGGGTGCACGCACCAGTCTGGGCATGATCACCTACTACTTCGGATCGAAGGACGAGCTCTTTATGGCGGTGGTCGAGGACGTCTACGAGAAGCTCCTCGCCGATCTCGAGGGCATCTTGCAGCGGCGCGCCCCGGTGCGCGAGCGGCTCCGTGGCGCGCTGATACGGCTCGGCGGCGCGAGCGAGGTCGAGCTCGACGTCATCCGCATGATGGTCAGGGAGGCCCTGGTCTCGTCGCGGCGCCTGAACACGCTGCTCGACCGGTTCATGCGCGGCCACCTGCCGCTCCTCCTCGCGACGATCGCCGAGGGGCAGCGCGACGGCGTCATCGCCGGCGAGGTGCCCGCGCCGCTCGCGATGGTCGCCACGTTCGTGATGGGCGCGCTGCCGCAGTTCGCTCGCCGCGCGGCCGGCGATCGGCTGCCCCTGGGCGCGCTGCCCGAGGGCGACGCGTTCGTCGATGTCCTGCTCGACATGGCGTTCCGAGGTATCGGCCCCCGCCCGCCCACTTCGTGAAGCGCTTCGAGAAGCACCTGGCCGGGCCGGCTCCAAGTCGTGTCAGAATCGACCCGACTCCGCCGTCACGCCGCCGATGATCAAGAGCCTCCGGACCGTGCGCGCCGCGCGCTACCTCCAGCCCTTGCGGCAGGGCGGGTCCGTGCCCGCGCTCGTCGAGGCGGACGACGACGGGACGTACGTCGTGAAGCTGCGCGGCGCCGGGCAGGGTGAAAAGGCGCTGATCGCCGAGGTCATCGCGGGTGAGCTCGCCCGAGCGCTCGAGCTTCCCGTCCCCGAGCTCGTCGTGGTCGACCTCGGTCACGAGATCGCCGAGGCCGAGCCCGACCCCGAGCTCTGCCTGCCGCTCGAGCGGAGCACGGGCCAGAACCTCGGTCTCGACTTCTTGCCGGGCAGCGTGACGTACGATCCGCTCGTCGGCCCGCACCCCGACCCAGACACGGCGGCGCGCATCGTTCTCCTCGACGCGTTCGTCGCCAACGTCGATCGCACCGCGCGCAACGCCAACCTGCTCACGTGGCACGGCGGCACCTGGCTCATCGATCACGGCGCCGCGCTCTACTTTCACCACGGCTGGCGGCCCGCCGACGCCCGCGTGGGCAGCGCCGATCCGTTCGTCGAGGTACGCGATCACGTGCTTCTCTCTCGGGCGGGTGATTTCGCAGCGGCGGCCACGCGCCTCAGGGCAGCGGCCGACGACGCTACCATCGATCGCGTGGTCGACTTGGTGCCGGCCTCGTGGCTCGCCGCCGACGCGGCCTTTGCCGACGACACTTCACACCGCGACGCCTACCGAGCGTGGCTGCGGGCGCGGCGCGACGCCGTCCCGCTCCTGGTCGCCGAAATGGAGCGCGCGCGTGGCTGACGTCTACGAGTACGCCGTCATCCGGGTCGTGCCGGATCTCATCCGCGAAGAGTTCCTCAACGCGGGGGCGGTCGTGCTCTGCGAGGCGCGCGCCTACCTGGGCGCGGTCGCCGCCCTCGACGAGGCGCGCCTCGCCGCTTTCGCGCCGACCGTCGACGTGGACGTGGTTCGTGCGCACGTCGACGCCATCTTGCGCGTCTGCCGCGGCGAGGGCCCGATGGGCGCGCTCGCGGTACGAGAGCGCTTCCGTTGGGTCGTCTCTCCACGCAACGCGATCGTGCAGACCTCGTGCGCCCACGGCGGCGTCACCGACGACCCCGACGCCGCCCTCGCGCGGATCGTCGAGCGCGTGGTCAAGGGTCCCGGCGCTTCGAACCGGCGCGGCGCACCGTGACGGAGCGGCGGAAGCGCACAGGAATCGAACCTGCCCAGGACACCGTGGGGTGCCCCGCACCGGTTTTGAAGACCGGGGGCGGCGCCAGCCTACCAAGCGCTTCCGTCTCAAGAGCTACGTGGTCTCGCGCGCGGTGTCCATGGCCCGCGCTTTGAGGTTCGTTGACGTGGGCGCCCCACGCGCGCGACGAGGGGGCGTGTAGGATCGAAAGCTTGAACGCTCGCTTCGTCTGCGCGTGGGCTCTCGTGGCCGCCTCGTGCGGTGACGGTGACGCCGGCACCGGAGGTCAGAGCTCCACCGGCTCGACCGAATCGTCCACGGCGAGCAGCGCGTCGTCGTCATCGTCATCGTCCGGCGCCGGGGGCGATGGCGCTGGCGGCGGTGGCGATCCGCTCGGGTGCAACCCACAGACGGGGCTCGCCGCGCCGCTCCGCCTCTGCACGGTGAGCGAGCCCTGCACGAACGTGGCGGCCGAGCTCGGCCCGGATCCGATCGCGACCCCGGAGGTAGCCCCGGTCTGCGCGACCACCGACCCCGACATGCCCGTCTTCGACGACGGCCCACCGCTCACGTTCGTGGATGCCGAGGGAAACACCCGGCACCACTGCCGGTACACGCCTCCGGGCGCGGGCGCGGCGTCCAAGCGCCCGCTCGTCGTCTGGATGCACGGGGGAGGGGGCGGCCTCGCGAGCGACCTGTACAATTTCACGCTGATCCGACAGAAGGCCGAGGCCTACGATCTCACGGGCGATCCGGCGCGTCTCGGCTTTCACGTGATCGCGGTCCAAGGTCTCAGCGCGCACTACCCGACCGGCGCGCCCCGCGACGGGCATCACCACGATTTTTACTTCCGCGACCTGGCGTCGCCGTCGACGAACCGCGACGTCGCGAACGTCGACCGCCTCATCGACGAGGCGGTGAGCGCGGGCGACGTCGACGAGTCGCGGATTTACCTGATGGGCTGGTCGAACGGCGGGTTCTTCGGGCAGATGTACGCGATCTCGCGCCACGACACGCCCACGGCCGGTGGCAACCGCGTGGCGGGCATCGCGCTCTTCAGCTCGGCCGATCCGTTCAACAACACGAGCCACGATCAGTCGCCGTCGTGTCAGCTCGACCCTTACCCAACCTCGACGGTGCCGATCTTCTTGGTCTCGCGCGCCTGCGACATCGTCACCTGCGACCAGGCTCAGGCCGACGGGCTCGCATCCCCCGAGTTCGAGGCCGAGCCAGGCCACGTGGTCGAGACGTGGGTTTCGGACCTCGCCACGAAGGTGCAGAACCCCAACGTCGAGTGGCTCATCGTCAGCGGCATCGGCACCGTGGTGAACGCGTGCTCGCCGATCCCGCCGTGCAGCGTCGGCGGCGCCGTGGTCAACCACGTCCGCTGGCCTCAGGGCATCCAGGACATGAGCGGGATCGATCACGAGCCCGCCATGCTCGACTTCTTGCGGCAGAGCCCGCGGCCCTGAGGCTGGCCCTCGCGGGGGGGCTACTGATGATGGGGGTAGGCGTAGCCGGGACCGGCGGCGAGGGCAGGGGCCTGCTGCACGCCATAGCCGGCGTGAAGCTGCGGTGCGGCGGCGCCCTGCTTGAAGTGGCTCTCGATGGCGCGCGCGCCCTGGAGGTTGTTCTTCATGGGGGCGAGGAGGCCGAACATGGTGTTCGGGACGGCCGCCTTGATCGAGACGGGGCCGTTGTCGCCAGCGCCTTCGACGACGATCTTCTTGTTGAAGATCCCCTTGAGCTTGGCCGTCTTGACCTGGCCCCACGGCATCGAGTGGACGAGGTGAAGGCGATAGCCGACGGGGAAGAAGCCGAAGCGGTGCTCGACGACGATCAGGCGCTGATCGGTCGCGAGGACGAGGTGGCGCCGGTTGATGAAGCCCATCGCCCACCACGGCATGTAGAACGTGCTCGTCTGGCCGACGAGGTTCTCGCCGGGGTTGAGGATGCCGCGGGCGAGGAGCTGGACGTGCAGATCGCTGAAGTAATACATACCGTGAACCTCCGGGACGCTCATACGCCAGGCCGCCGCCGCCCTTCGTGGACAATGGTGGACATCGGCGGCCGGGCTTTGAGATACCCTGGCGTTCGATGCGCTTCGTCGTCGTCTCGGCCCTCTCCTTCCTCGTTGTGGCGTGCGCCGAGGGGGGCAACGCCCCGTTCGGGGACGACGGATCCGGCGGTGACGGCGGGGCGCCGGCGGTCTCCTCGTCTTCGTCGTCCGGGAAGGGCAGCGGGTCGGGCGTCGCCAGCTCGTCGTCCACCGCCTCGTCGGCGGCCTCGAACGCGAGCGCGAGCGCGGTCAGCAGCGCGAACAGCACCGCCCAAGCGAGCACCGTCTCGGCGGTTGCGTCGTCGACGAGCAGCGGCATGATGGCCTGCGGCCCGTTCGAGCTGCCCT
>CALKVR010000502.1 GCA_938004815.1 uncultured Polyangiaceae bacterium
GAGCTGGCCCGATCCGCCCAGCCCGAGCCTCATCGCTGTGAGTTCCCCCCCCCCGGCCCCCCTCACTGCGTGAGGGGGGTGTTCACATGCAGACGGCGTTGTTCGTGGGGTTGATGGGCGTGCAGTCGGCGGCCATCTCGGCGCACGAACCCTCGAGGTTGCAGTAGTCGCACACGGCCGCCGTCATGTCGGCGCAGTCCGGGTCGGCGGCGGCGCAGCCGCAGTCGCAGTCGTCGGCCGAGTTCGTGCCGAAGTAGACCGGGTCGCACGCCCACGTGCCCGGCGGCGCGGCGAACGAGAACGGGACGCTGGTGATGTGGTAGCAGGCGCCGCCTTGCACCGGTGTCGTCACGAACGTGTCCGGGTCGATCGTGACCTCGATGAGGGTGACGTCGCTCAGGGTGCCGGCCATGAAGGGGGGGCTCGTCGCGCCGAGCTCGAGCGTGCCCGCGGTGGGAAAGAAGTACGTCAGGCTCGTGTCCATCATGATGTCCTGACCGAGGAGCACGCACACCTCGCACGTCTCGTAGGTCGTGTTGGGTGCAGCCGACAGATCGATGGTGCCGGTGATCGACGCCGTGTTTCCGTAGAACTCCAGACGGAAGACGTCTTCTTCGGGGCCGGCGATATCGAGCGTCTGCTGGAAGAAGAAGCCTGGGTCCACCGTGGAGGGAATGCGCTCCAGGTCGTCGACGGTCAGCTCGGTGCACTGGCCCATCCCGCTCGACGTCGAAGACGTGTTGCTCGTCGACGTGGAGGTCGATGTCGATGTCGACGAGGACGACACGCTGTTCGTCGGACCGGTCACGGTCGAGGTCGACGTGCCGCTGCCGCCGGAGCCACCGTCGTCTCCGCAGGCGACGACGAACGGGAGCGCAGACAGGGCGATGGCTGACGAGCAAAGCGAAAAGCGCTTCATGTGGGCCTCCAAGGAAAGGATGATGCTAGCAGCGCGGCCGCTCAGGGATCGAGGTACTCGACCGTGACGCCGCGGGGAGTGCGAAACCGTGTGCGGCCGCGCGCGCGCTCGACGACATAGTCGGGCGAGAGCGGCACCTTGCCCATGCCGCCCGGCGTGTCGACGACGAGCTTGGGTATGGCGATGCCGCTCAGCCGACCCTGCAGCGCTTCGAGGATCTCGACGCCGCGCGCGACCGGCGTTCGCAGGTGCCCGGTGCCGCGCACCGGGTCCATCTGGAGCAGATAGTACGGCCGCGCGCGCGCACGAACGAGGCCACGGAAGAGCCGCTCGAGCACCGCTGGGTCGTCGTTCACGCCGCGAAGCAGCACGGTCTGGTTCATGACCGGGAAGCCGGCGTCGGCGAGCCGCTCGAGCCCGCGCACCGCAGCGGGCGCGAGCTCGGTCGGGTGGTTGAAGTGGGTCATCACCCAGAGCGGATGGAACGGCCGCAGCGAACGGAGCAGCTCGCCGGTGAGCCGCGACGGCAGCGCGACGGGGACGCGGGTCGCGAGGCGGATCGTCTCTACCGACTCGATGCGGCGAAGCCTCTCGAGGAGGCGAACGATGCGCGGCGTGGCCATCGCCAGCGGATCGCCGCCGCTCACGATCACGTCGCGAACCTGCGCGTTCGCCTCCAGCCAACGCATCGCCGGCTCGAGCGCGCTGCTCGGCACCGCCCCACCGCCGTCGCCCACCAGGCGCGAACGCGTGCAGAATCGACAGTAGACGGCGCAGCGATCGGTCGCCAAGAGCAGCGCTCGATCCGGGTAGCGGCTCACCAGATGCGGCGCGACCGTGTGCGCTTCTTCGCCCAGCGGGTCGACCAAATCGCCGGGGCTGTCCTTGGCCTCGGCGGCGCGCGGGACGACTTGGAGACGGATCGGACACGACGGATCGTCGCGATCGACGAGCGACAGGTAGTGAGGCGTGATGCGCAGGCTCAGCCCGTCGGCCTCGGCGCGCCGCGCCCCCTCGAGCTCGTCGGGCGTCAGGCGGAGCGCGGCCGCGAGCGCGTCGACGGTGGTTATCGAGCGCGCCAGCTCGCGCATCCACGCCGGCTTTTTCTCCGGCCCCCGCCGGAGCGGCACGAGCTCCCCGCCGGGCGGATCTCCCCCCTCACCGCGTGAGGGGGGCCGGGGGGGTGAATCAGCAGCCACTTGCTCGCCTCTCGTCGAAACCGCTCAGTCTTGCTTCGACGTCACCTTCGCGAGCGCCGCCTCGTCGATCTCGACCTTGTGCTTCTTGCGAAGCTCGTCGGCGAGGTCGTCCTCGAGCTTCTTCATCTTTTGCTTCAGGAGCTCGACACGGATCTGGCGCTCGGCCTCGCCGAGCGAGCGCTCGTGCCCGGCCGTCTGACCGGCGAGCCGCACGATGTAGAACTTGCCCTCGTGGGGCACGAGCTCGCCGTGGACGTCGCCCACCTTGGCGAGCTTGAAGGCGACCGCGCGCACCGGCTCGGGCACCTTGACGTTCGCGCCCTTCTTGTCGCCGGGCGGCCCGACGATCCCGAGGTCGCCAGCGAGATCGGGCGGGACGCCGAGGCGCTTCTCTTGCGCGGCAGTGACGGAGCTCTCGAAGAACAGCTTGCCCCACGCGTTCGCATCGGGCCCCTTCGACGCCGCCTCGAGCGTCGCCTTCGCCTTCTGTTCGTCGTCCATCACGATGGCCGACACGCGGCGCCGCTCGGGCTCGACGTACTCGTCCTTGTGCGCCTCGTAGTACGCGCGCACCTCGTCGATGGGGATCTCGGTGGGCGTCGGGAGCGCCTTGCGGGCATCGGCGAGCACGGCGTCGCGCAGCACCTGCCGGATCGACTCCTGGGCCTCGGGGGACTTGTCGAGGCCGCGGCGTTTTGCCTCGATCGCGAGGAGCTCGAGGTCGACCATCTCGTTCAGGAGCTCGCGCCGCTTCTCGGGCGTCTGGTACCGAAGTCGATCGAACGGGTCCATCCGGTCGAGGGTCTCGGCGTAGTCACCGAGCGTGATCTTTTGCTCGTCGACGCGCGCCACGACCCGGGCGGCCTGCTCGGGGGTGAGCCCGAGGGGCGGGGCCCCCGCGTCGGGCTGCTCGGTCTGTGCAG
>CALKVR010000503.1 GCA_938004815.1 uncultured Polyangiaceae bacterium
GGCTGCAACCGTACGAATCCTCCCAGTACGGCTCACCGCTATGCCATTCAAAGCTACCGAATGTCGCCCCCGGTTCCCAGTAGCTGAACCGGATGCCGCTTCTCGTGGCAAAGGCCCCCTGATGAGTCGACCATCGGTCGACCTCGTTGTCGTCACCGGGGACGGCGGGCATGAGTGGGCAGCTCGGATCGCTGGCGTCAAGGACGACGCAGGGACCGGCCGACCACGGCTCGAACGCTGCGAGATCGGGACTGGAGGACTCTCGTGGCATCTTGTCGGCGAGTCCAAATGGATGGCGCCGAAACAGGAAGCGCTCGGAGGTCGCTTCGACCGTGCCGGCGGCTCCAGCTAGCGGCTGGTGTGACATCCGCAGAAGAACGAACGCATCTTGTGTCGCCGCGAGCACCTCGAAGTACGAATACGCCGGCCATGGACCGAGGAGATCAGGAACCTGACTTCTGCGACGTGGACCGGGGTGGCAGAGCTCCTTCACCATCCAGGTCGTGCCGACTTTCCAAGCGGGGTCGAACGCGTCCTGGAGGGCCTCCGCCGAGAGCGGCGTCTCGACCTCGATCGGCATGCGTCGCTGAATGTCGTCGTCGACGCTGCATCCGGCGAGCACCACGCCTGCGATGACGGGGAACCTCATCGGTACCGCCGGCGGAGGCGAAGGAGGCCATGGTCCACGAGGCCCCAGGTTGCCAGTGGATTGCCATAGTGGCCGGGATTGGAGGCGGAGCCGGCGAGTGCGCTCCTACGCGCCTGAAGCTCGGGACTGATGGTCTTGAGCGGAGGAATAATCTGCTTCAAATACCTTGGAGCATACAGTGCGCCTCCATCACGGCTCTGGCACTTGATCCACTGAGGATTACCTCGAGCATCTCCTATTACTTCGCCTGAACCGTCGAAGGAGAGGCGATATTGGTGATGGAACGTCTCGCAATCATCCATAATCGGCTCGAGCTTGGTGCCCCTAATCTTGGCAGGTAGCCCCGCAGAAGCCGGAGGGTGCACATCCTTGTTGCAGTGAAGAGCGCAGAGCACGTCGTATCGGAATTCGTTCTGAACCGGCGCAGCTTCGACGAACTCTGCGGAGTACATGAAGAGCGCGTGGGTCCAGATCTCGATCGCGCTTCGATCAGGCTTCTGCGCTCGAAAGTCACCGACGTAGATACCCCAGTCGCCACGCAGTTCGTACTGAAGCGCCATGAAGAACTGCGCGGCCTTCTGGCCGAATTCCTTCTTCACCTTGGCAGGGTCACCGCCGTAGTCACGACGGAATCGATCTTTAAAGTCCTGCTGAGTGAGCTCGAAGCCGGAGAATGCGGCGACCAAGGAATCGTGGAGCTCCTTCGCGTCGTTATCACCCTCCGGCTTGAGTACGTCGAGAATGCCGAGATCAGATGTCGTGATCGGATAGCGCGTTGTTCTGTAGGCGTCTGGCAGGTCGGTGCTGTGCGCGAAAACCCCGGCAAACTCGCCCCCGAGGAGCTCCAGGTCGTCCTGAAAGTAGTCGAAGCCGTCGACCGTCTTCTTGATTGGCTGTTCGAAGAGAATGCTTGCGACCGCGATCCAGCTGCAATGACCGGCCCACCTACTGGCTTTTGAGTCGTGATCCTGGTGGTGCTTGTTTTCCCAATCGCGCAATGGGTCGCTTGGTGGTCGACCTTCGAGGTCGGCGAGAGCATTGAGAACTCTTCGCGCACGGAACGTCCAGTAGTTCCGATCGTCAACAGCGTTCCAGGCTTTCAGCTCCGATTCTGAGAGAGGGTGCGGTGGGCTCCAGTTGTGTTTCGTTGCCGTCGGCCAGTACCAAAAGTTCCAGGGCGCAAAGGGGGCGTCCGACTCAGACGGGCCTTGCCGCGCGAACCCTGTCTGCACCAGGCGTGCACTCGCAGTTGCCCTCGGCAGTTCGACGAAGAGGTGGTACGTCCCGACGTGCTCAGAGCCTTGCGGTATCGCGTAGCGGATCTCACCGGTGGTTGACTCGGCCAGCACGAAGTCTGTCAGGCCTCGACGGAGGTGAATCTTCTTGCCTTTGGCAGCCGAGCAAGACAGCGTGAGGTCTCCGCCAAATTGCGTAGGGTTGCGCAAACGGAAGATGCTGACGCGTCCGGCGTCGGGGTGGGTGACCTTGTTTCGCTCGCCGAGCGGTAGTCGGGCGATGGTCGGCGCGAGCGCATTCGTATTGTTCCCGGCCACCGGCCGGTCCGCTGCATCGTTCGGTGGCTTCTTGTCAGAAGGCGGCATGTCTAGCGGCCGTGGGCAGACTTCAGGAGCGCCTTCGTCGATTCGTCCAGTTTACCGTGCGCGTCGGTATCCTGGTCCTGCAGGAATCTGCGAAGCGCCGCCTCCGTCTCGGAGCCAGAAGTCCATCGATCGGGCCGGCATGGTAGCCAAGATTGTTGAGTCGCGCTAGGGCTCCGCCGGCGCCTAGATCCCCCGACGCGAAGCTGGAACGCTCCGATCGCGCAGTCGGGCGTGAGGTGACCCATCAGCGACACCGGGATGACACGTAGCTCCCGCGCTCCGACGCTCCGACGTGGAGGTGAAGGATGTCGGAGTTGCGGAAGATCCTGGATGAGAGAGACGCACGAGCATTCTTGCCGGCGCTCGCGAGGTCGGCCGAGCCGCTGCGGGTATGGGCGCGCCGGAGTGGCATCGACGGGCGGTCTCTGCGCGCGTGGAAGATCAACCTGTCCCGCTCGACGACGGCGCTGGCGAAGCGGCCGGCTGCGCAACTCGTCGAGTTGGTGCCCGCGCCGACGGCGGCGATCGCGCGGCGGTACACGGTTCGGGTCGGGTTCGGCTCGGTCGAGGTCGGCGACGACTTCGATCCCGGCGCTTGGCCGCGCCTCGCTCCCTGGGTGTTCCCGTCGCTGGGCGACGGTCCCGATGACGTCATGGTCACGATGCCGGACGAGCCGGCTCCGCGAGACGACTACGAGCGGCTGCATCCCTCGCTTGCCTACTATCTCGTCAACGACTGGCTCGCTGCGCCCGAAGCCCGAGCGCAGCTCGAGGCGGTGACGCACGAACTGACTGGAGAGCGGGCGGCCGTGACCCCGATGCGCGCTGCCGCGATCGTCGCGGCGTTCGAAGACGAGCGCCTCCTTCTGTGGGGGCCGGTCCGCGCCGGCGTGGCGGAGCCCGCGGTGTTCGTCGAGCAGCCCGGCCGCACGGACAAGCACGGGCCGGAGACCACAACGACGTGGATAGAAATCGTCCTCCTCGACGAACACGATGTCCCTATCGGGTTCGAGGCCTACCAGGTCACCCTCCCCGACGGGTCGATGCGGTCGGGAGCGCTCGACGAACGCGGCTTCGCTCGAGTCGACGGGATCGAGCGCGGCGTCTGTGACGTCACGTTCCCACGGATCGACGGTCGAGAGTGGCATCCGGCGTGAGACCACCCTCGAGGTGTGACACCCTGCTCTGGTCGTCGTTGCTCTATCGGTAGGTGGTTGTGGCATCGATGGCCTCGTCGCGCGACGCATGCCCATCGAAGTCGAGACGCCGCTCTCGGCGGACGCACTTCGAAGCTCGTTCGATCCCGACTGGCGATTGCGACGTCGTGTAGGCTGCCCTTATGGGAGTACCCGCTGCCCGCCTGGGCGACGCGCAAGCGTGTCCGATGACGACGCCTACGCCACATGGCGCGGGGAGCGTGATCGCCGGCGAGCCGAGCGTCTGCATCGGCGGCCTGCCGTCGGCGCGGTTGGGCGACCCTGTGGTGTGCGCCGGTGCGCCGGTGCCGGGCAACGTGGTGGTCTGCGGCTCGGCCTCGGTCCTGATCAGGAGCCTGCCAGCGGCTCGCCTGGGCGGGCGAGCCGACGGTTCTGATCGGCGGCTGAGCCGGTTGGCCCTATCGCTGGGGCTCGCCGCCGAGCTCCGTGGACAGATCGGCCTCCACCTCGTGAGGAGACGCCGTGCGCTCGCGAGCCTCGCCGGCCTCGGGCGGGTTCGGCGTGCGCGCACCCGTGCCGAAGTTCAGAGCCAACGGGGTGGCCGGGATGGTGTCGTCGATATTTTCGGTCATGTTCGCGGTCTTTCGAGAGGCGTGGGGGGCCGGCGGCCCGCGAGATCTCGGAGGGCCTCAGCGCTCGCCGCTCTCGCACCCCTACTCATCGGGTCTCGTTCGGTGGATCTGGAGAAAATCGTCGATGTCCGGCGCCACGACCTCGGGAGGATGAGCTTCTGAGAGGCGCATCTGCCGCAGCAAGCGGCGCGCCGAGAACGCCATGCAAGCCGAGCTCATCCTCAGTGTCGCTCCCCGCGTTCGCCGCCTCGCCAACGTCGTTGCGAGAGCACGGCAGGCCGACGCGGAGGACCTCTACCAGACCGCCATGCTCGCCAGCGTCAAGCACGCCCGCACGTGGCAACCCGACCGTGGCCTCGCACTCTACGCTTACGTCTACCGCGCGGCTCGCGCATCCATGTTCGAGCTTTGCGCTCGAGAGCGCGCGTGGGCGGCAGCGGCGAGGGGGGGGAGCAGCACGCTCGACGAAGGCGCCGATTCGACCAGCCTGGACGGCGAGCCCGATCGCACCATCGATCGTGGGCGAGCGGCAGCCGCCGTCGGCGCTGCGCTTGCTACCCTCGACGACGACGAGCGCCAGCTCGTGTGGCTCTTCACAGTCGAGGAGCGCTCACTCGCCGAAGCCGCGAGGATGACCGGCCTCGACTACGAGCGAGCGCGAACGACGCTCGAGCGGGCGATGAAGAAATTGAGGAGGGGTGTGAAGAGAGGCACGGCGAGATAGCGTCGCTAGGACGATGATGCGAAGGCGTTCCCTCCTGATCGGCGCCGCCAGCGTCACCGCGCTGTCGGCGTGCCGAGAGCGCCGCGGCCGAGTGTGGACAGCGCAGGTTCCGCCCGCACCGCTGCCACATCAGCCCGCGCCGCTCGCTACGGCACCGCCGCCAGAGGCTCTGCCTCTCGGCGACGGGCGAACCCCGACCTTTACACCTGCAGCGTATGCGGAGCATGTCGCCGCGCTCGAGCAGCGCCTGGCGAGCCTGGGCGTAGGTGTGCTGTCGATGCGCGTCGAAGACCCATTCGTGGTCGCCGGTGACGATGCGCCAGACGCTCTCGCGGTGCGGTCGCGGGTGGTGCGATGGGCCTCAGATATGTTGGAGAAGGGCTTCTTCGACCGTCGCCCCGGTCGAATTCTCGACGTATTTCTCTTCCGCTCGGCAGCGTCGTACGAACGGGGCGTGCGCCTGCTGACGGGGGATGGCCCGTGGACGCCTTTCGGCTTCTATTCGTCGGAGCATGGCGGCCTCTTCATGAATATCTCGACCGGCGGCGGCACCCTGGTCCACGAGATCGTCCACCCCTATGTCGAGGCCGACTTCGAGGGCGCGCCCGCGTGGCTCAACGAGGGTCTCGGTTCGCTGTTCGAGCAGTCTGGTGAGCGCGGCGGGGAGATCGTTGGCTACACGAATTGGCGGCTCCGCGGCTTGCAGGCAGCAATCGTGAAGGGGAAGGTTCCCAGCTTCCGGACGCTCTGCTCGATGAGTCATCGCAAGTTTTACGACGGTGACCCGGACGTCAACTACGGCCAGTCGCGCTACCTGATGTACTACCTACAGGAGACCGGCCTGCTTCGGTCGTTCTACAAGTCTGCACGCGCGGCCAAGAAGAAGGACGCCACTGGCTACGCGACCCTCGTCGCAACGCTCGGCAAACCCGACATGGCAGAGTTCCAAAAGCGCTGGACCGAGTACGTGTTGAGCCTTCGGTTCGATGGATAGGTCGTATGTTGCTCGCCGCGTCGGGCGTCGAGGCGGCCGAGCCAGGTCGTGCGACCTACCACAGCATTCCCGTCCACCAAGCGGCCAAGAGCGGCGCCAGACCGAACGCGATGATCCCCACGGCCAGGCCCTCGTATCGAAGGGCAGCGACGGCATCCGCATCGCGCCTTCTGGCCACCGTCGCGCGACGCTCCTCGAACGGTGGCGCCCGGTATGCGGATGCTGGGGCTAGGCTTGGCGCAACCGTTTCCGCTTGGGCTCGCGGTTGGCGCCGTCTCGAGAGCACGACGCCAGCCAAGAACGTCGCGATGCCGAGGACGAGCGCAGTCGACCCGAGCGTGATCCAGCCTCAGGGTGCCCCGAGGTCTCGAAAAGTGTGCTGCGGTCTGTCGAGCTCATCCCCTGTTCCCGCGGCTGCTCTCAGTACATCTGCTTTTTCGTCGTGAGGCCCATCGCGCCGCCGTTCATTGCGCTGTTTCCGTTCCCACCGGCGCCGCCCGAGGCGGGAGCGCCCGCAACGGTGATCGCGGAATCATCGATGTCGGGAGCCGTGCCGGTGTACGCGAGGCCATGCGAAGGACCGCCCGCGCCGCCGCCACCGGGGCCGCCAGGGCCACCGTTTCCTCCGGAACCGCCATTGCATCCGAAAGCTCCACCGGGGCCTGAAACGCCACCGATGCCGCCCAGCTGTCCGTCTCCGCCCTCTCCTCCGGTTCCTCCTGCGACCGCGACCAGGGTGACGGAGTTCAGAGTGACGGTCGCACCAATACTCACCAGCGCGAAACTCGCGCCGCCCTGGCCACCGCCTCCGCCACCTTGTCCTCCGCACCCACCCGCACCGCCGCTCCCACCAGCAGGCCCGTTCACCCCTGCGCAGCCGGTCGATGCATCACCTCGGCGTCCACCGCCACCACCGCCTCCCTGACCCGTAGTACCTGCCATTCCCGCACCACCGACACTTCCGAGAAACCCGTCGACGACCACCACACCACTCGTCATACCCGCGGCACCGAATGGCCCCTCGGGCCCATCGTGTCCGGTCTCGCCGTGGCCCTGGTTTCCGGCGCAAGTCCAAGGAGAGCCACTGTCGCCAGCACCTGCTGTCCCATTAGGTTCGCCCAGCCCCGGGTCGGTCAATCCCGATTGCCCCGATGACCCGGTAGCAATTCCGCCTGCCCCTCCGGCGGCGCCTACAGTTGAACCGCCAGCTGGACACGAGTTGTACATCTTGTTCGCGCCTGGTGGGTCACCGCAATCGCTGCCCATTCCGTTGCTTCCACTATTGCCGTCGAACGACGCGGCATCACTCTGTCTCCCCGGCGCTTGACTTGGGTAGTCCATCCCATCGCCACCCGCGGCGCCAGCACCGGCCACCAGGTCCGAGTTCACGATCGCCGAGTCGCCGCCGTTCACGACGACCGCGATGGAGTCGTTGCCGTCGAGCGTCGCGGCATCGAAGCCGGTCGCGTCCTGCGCAGTGATGGCGAAGCTCTGGATGATCGCGCTCGCGCCGTCGAGCACGAGGGGGATCTCGTTCGGCGCTGCCGTCCACGGCGTCTTGTTGGTGCTCGCCTCCCAGTTGGAGCAGTCGACCCCGCCGACGAGCAGCTCCGACCCGGTGAGGATGATGGCCTCGTTCACGCTCATGGCGCTCGAGCACACGTAGATCGGCATCGACATCGGGTTGTCGGCGAGCGCCTCGGTGATCGTGCCGTACGGCGAGCCCTGTGAGCCGTCGCCCGACGTGGCCCCCGGTTCCACGAACACGCCGCAGTCCGCCGACAGCGCCTGCCCCGGCATGAGCAAGAGCGGATCGCACTCCATCGGCAACCCCGTCGACGACGAGGTCGCGGTGGTCGACGTCGTCATCATCGTCGCCATCGCCGAAAACGGCGTGATCGGGCGTGACGGCGGCCTGCCCTGGCGGCTGTCGACCGATCTCAAGCGCTTTAAGGCCGACACGATGGGCCGGCCGATCGTGATGGGCCGCAAGACCTGGGAAGGCCTGCCGAGGCGGCCGCTGCCCGGGCGGCAGAACATCGTTGTCACCCGCGAGAAGGACTATCGCGCTGACGGCGCCGACATCGTGCA
>CALKVR010000504.1 GCA_938004815.1 uncultured Polyangiaceae bacterium
GGCTGCTTCGACATGGCCTGCTACACCGAGGGGCCCCAGCGCTCGTTCCGCAGCGACGTCCTGCCGATCTTCGAGAACTCGTGCGCGCTCGCCTCGAGCTGCCACGGCGACCCCCTGAGCCCCGACCAGGCCTCGGGCTACCGGCCGTACCTGGGCGAGGTGAACCAAGAGATGACGCCGTCCGACGTCGCGCTCATCTTCTCCAAGATCGTCGGCCAAGACTCCCACGCAGCCTCGATGAAGATCGTCGATCCGGGCAAGCCCGAGACGAGCTTTCTCATGCACAAGATGGACGGTGATCTCGAGTGCGCCGCCGTCACCTGCGCGGGCTCGTGCGGCACGCCCATGCCCCAGACCGGCGACACGCTCCCGCGGGAGCAACGCGACATCGTCCGCGACTGGATCAAGCAGGGAGCGCAGGACAATTGATCGGTCGGCTCGTCGGGCGAATCGTCGACGAAGATGGGCCGGTCATGCTCCTGGACGTTGGGGGGGTGGGCTACGAGCTGACGGTGCCGCTCGGCACGCGGGGCCGGCTCGCCGGCGATCCGTCGGGCGCGGTCACGCTCTGGGTCCACACCCACGTTCGTGAAGACGCCCTCGATCTCTTCGGCTTCGCGTCCGCTGCCGAGCGCACCGCGTTCCGCACCGTGATCGGGGTGCCGAACGTCGGCCCCAAGCTCGCGCTCAGCATCCTCGGGAGCGTGACGGTCCACGATCTCGCGACGCTCGTCCTCCGCGGCGACACCGCCAAGTTGGTCGCCATCCCCGGGGTCGGGAAAAAAACGGCCGAGCGCCTCGTCCTCGAGCTGAAAGGCAAGCTCGACCCCGGGCCTGCAGGCCCAGCCCACCCCGCGGCCGCCCTCGCCGGGGCGTCGGGCAGCAAGGTCGATCTCCTGACGAGCGCCCTCACCCGCATGGGGTACCGCCCCAGCGAAGCAGAACGGGCGGTCGCCTCGCTCGTCCAGGCGGGCCGCGACCTGGAGCAGGCCCCGGTCGGCGACCTGGTCCGGGAAGCCCTGGCGGTTCTGTCACGATGACCGAAAAGCAGCCTCCCCCCTCGCCTGCGAGGGGGGCCGGGGGGGTGAAATTGCGGCGAAAACGCTCCGAAATGCGCGACTGTTACTTCTTCGGCGAACCGGTAACCGGCAAGTCGACAAACGCGGAAAGGTGCGGCTATTCTCGCGCCGCACCTTCGTACGTTACGAGGAGAGCCCGGTGATCATCTGCCCGAAGTGCACGAAGGAAAACCAGGACCACTACAAGTTCTGTCTAGGCTGCGGCGCCGAGCTCCCCCGTGACGCTTCTCCCAAGAAGTTCGCGCCCGCGTCGAACACCCCCCCGCACGGTGTGCCTGCGGTGCAGCAGCCGGGCGCGGGTCCGTCGCAGCAGCCCGCGGCGCCTGCCGCCGCTGCGCACCGGCCGCCGATCGCCGACGAGGCGACGTCGCAGGGCCAGGGCCCCGGCTCGTCGGGCGACGCGCCGCCGGTCATCTGCCCGCAGTGCAGCCACCCGAACCCGACGAGCAACAAGTTCTGCGCGTCGTGCGGCTTCAAGCTCTCCAAGATGGCGAGCATGCCCGCGCCGCCGCAGGCCCCGCAGCCGGCCTTCGGCGCGCCCGCGCCCGGTGCACCGGTCCCCGCCGCGCCCCCCACCCCTGGGGTCATCCCCGCCGCTCTGCTCGAGTCACCGGTGGCCGGGGGCGTCACGCTCACGGCGCTGCGCGCCGACGGCACCGAAGCGGGGTCGTTCCACGTGCCCGCCGCGGCCACCGCCGTGGGCCGCGACTCGGGGAGCATCTTCGCCGGCGACAGCTACTTGTCGCCGCGCCACGCGACCCTCACGCCGAAGGGCAAGCAGGTCGTCATCCGCGACGAGAGCTCGCTCAACGGCATCTACCGTAAGATCGGCCGTGACGAGCCGGTCGAGCTCGCGTTCGGCGACATCTTCCGCATCGGCCAAGAGATCCTTCGGGTCGAGGCCCTCGCGCCCATGGCCAAGAGCGCCGACGGCGTCGAGCGCCTCGGCAGCCCGGCGCGCGGCTACGTCGCCCGCATCGCCCTCTTGATCGGCCGCGACACGACCGGCAACGCGTACCCCATCCCCGAGACGGGTCTGCACCTCGGCCGCGAACGCGGTGACGTGCTGTTCCCCGAGGACGGCTACGTCTCGGGCCTGCACTGTCGGCTCAGCTTCGCCAACGGCAAGATCTACCTTACCGATCTCGGCAGCTCGAACGGCAGCTTCGTCCGGTTGATGAAGGACACTGCCGTTACGAGCGGTGACATCCTGCTGATGGGGCAGCAGCTGTTCCGCGTGACCGTCAACGCCTGACGGTCTCGAGAAGCCGAGGATGGAAGCACCTCGCATCGTCCGGGTCGTCGCGGCCGTCATCGAGAAAGACGGCCGCTACCTCATCACGCAGCGGCGCCCGACGGCGGTGCTCCCGCTGATGTGGGAGTTTCCGGGCGGCAAGGTCGAGACCGGCGAGTCCGACGCCGACGCGCTCCGCCGCGAGGTCAAGCACCGCCTCGGGGTCGACGTCCGCTGCGGCCAGCTCATCAGCTTCGTCAGCCACCCGTACGAGCGCTACACCGTCGATCTCTATCTCTACGAGTGCCACATCGCGACCGGCGAGCCGGCGAGCCTCGCCGTCCACACGTTCTCGTGGGTCACGAGCGCCGAATTCGATCAGTACGCCTTCACGCCCGCCGACGAGGCGAGCATGAACAAGCTCCTCGGCCTGGGGTAGGCTGGGGTAGCGGGCTCACGGCCTTCGGGTACCATCCCTCTCGCATTGGACGCCACCGCGTTCCCGAACCTCAGCCGGTACTTGAGCCTCCTGCCCGCGGGGCTGGACTCGTATCCGGACTGCCGGTCGAAGGGCATCCTGCTCCGAAGCTCGGTGAAAGAGGTCCCTTGGGACGCGTCGTGGGAGACGCTCCCCGAGCCGATCGTGGACTCGATGCGCGACCCGCCGCTGCCGACGGCGTGGGTCTCCACCGTGCTCACCAACGCCGCGCACCTCGCGGTCGCCGACGCGCACCACCCGACCGCCCACGCGCTGCTCTCGTGGAACTACGAGCGGACGATGAAGGCGACCGCGTCGCCGATGTACCGGATGATCACCCGCGTCGCCGGGCTCAAGAATTTTCTCCGCGGCGCGGTGAAGGTCCACGCTCTCTTTCAACAGGGGACCGACCTCTCGATTTCATTTCAACAAG
Source organism: uncultured Polyangiaceae bacterium (assembly GCA_938004815.1). Taxonomy (GTDB): domain Bacteria; phylum Myxococcota_A; class Polyangia; order Polyangiales; family Polyangiaceae; genus Xiheicaenibacterium. The sequence continues at coordinate 3,225 of CALKVR010000504.1, forward strand.
AGACCCGCGCGCGCGTGCTTCTCGAGCATCCGCCACACTTACACGGCGGTCATGTCCACCTCGCGAACGAGGCGGTGTTCGCCGCGGCCCTCGACGCATCTGGCGCGCGCTCCAGCTCGGTGAAGATGATCGAGTCGAGCGCGCGTCGTGCCGTCTACGACGTGCAGTGGGAGTGGTGAGCCCGCACGCGTGCACACCAAGTGCAAAGCGCATCGCCACGACTCCTCTTTGGTCACACGCAGCCGAGACCTCGCACATGTGCTTCCGAAACGCCTCGGCGTGAAAGGACACCATGCAAGCTCTCCGCTCTTCGATGATGACTCTCGGAACGATCATTTTGACGGCGTGCGGCGGCGGCGGAGCGAGCGCGCCGCCCACGGCGGGCGACGGCGGCGCCACATCAAGCGAAGACGCATCGGGCCCGAAGTCGAGCGGCGCCCCGACCGCGTCGGACAAGGTCTCCGAGACCGCCCGAAAGCTGCTCCGCGACGCCAAAGACTCCCCCAGGACGTTCGTCTTCAACGAACGCAAGGGCGCCGGTCCGGGCCTCGGTCATACGCGCATCGCCGTCGATGGCCGAGACGTGTGGCCCCCCCAGGGCGATGGATGCGAGGCGCTCGTCTCGTGCTGCGACCAGCGCGTGAAGAACGATGACCGCTTCGTTCTCATCTGTCAGCTTGCGATCGGCCGCGACGAGAGCTGCGGCGCGGCGCGGACCACCGTCAACCAAGTCGCGTCCGAGCTCGAGCTGCCCCGCATCGACGCCTGCGGCGGCTGACGAGCATCTCGGTCAGTCGGCGACTCGACCCAGGATACTGCGGTAGCGCATCCGCGGCCGCAGCTCCGCGACCCACGGCAGCGCCGCGAACGTGTCCGGCCACATAGCCCAGAGGAGGTGCTGCCCCGACCAGCGGAGGCCGGCCGCGACGAGCTCGTCGCTCGGCTTGCCCGTGAGCCCGCGGATCACGCCCTCTTTCGCGAAGCCGCACTTCTCGATCACGCGCCCGCTCGCGACGTTGGCCTGGTCGTGCGAGACCTGAAGCCGCTCGCATCCGAGCTTGTCGAAGGCGTAGATCGCCGCGAGCTTCACCCCGAGCGTGGTGTGCCCGCGACCCGCGGTGGGGGTCGGCGCCCAGTAGCCGACCTCGAGCGCGTTCGGGTTGAGCTCGACGCGCGGGTGGAGGCCCACCATCGCCAGCATCGCGTCACCGCGAAAGAGCCCCATCACCATCTCGCGCCCGGTGAAGTACTCGAGCTCGCCGTCGCGCAGGCGCTCGAGCTGCCCGGCCGGGCTCTGCTCGGCGTGCGACCACGGCATCCACGCCTTGAGCTCGTTCAGGCTGGCGACGAGAGACTCGTAGACGGTGTCGGCGTCGGTCATGAGCATCGGACGAAAGACCAAAGGCCCGTCCGGGTGCTCGACCTCGATCGCGCGCGCGGGGAACTTCCTCGAAACCGGGAGATCGACGGCTCGTGTCATGTCATTTGGGTCGGCTCGGAGCGCCGATTCCTGACAACTGTACCCGGCAGAATGGCGGCGATGCTAGAAGCCTCGGCATGACACTCGAGGTCTTCAAGAAGCTCCCGCTCGGCGGCGTCGATCGCCGCGCGATGGTCGGTGCCCTCGCCGAGCGCGGGCCCACGGTGGCCCGCGAGCAGCTCGCGGCCGAGCAAAAGAGCGTGACCAAGTCGGGCGCCGAGCTCGCACCTGACGCCGCCGTCATCATCCTCGGCGGGTCGAACGGCATCACGCGCGGCCTCGCGGTGCAGCTCCTCTTCGGCGACAGGGCGAGCGTCTACTGCGTGCACCTCGACAGCGAGAAAATGCAGATCGGCCCCCACCACGTAAAGGCAATCGGCGAGGCGGCCGCGGCCGAGGGGCTGACGGCCCGCTTCTTCAACGCCGACGCGACCAAGGCCGAGACGATCGCCGAGGTGATCGGTGAGATCAAAGGCAAGCACCGCGCGGTGCACCTGGTGAACGGCATCGCCGCCGGCGCGACCAAGCGCTACCAGGAGCACGGCCCGACCCAGGTGAAAGAGGTCGACGTCGCCTTCGACACCGTCCTCCAGACGCCCGATTTCTCCAAGGCCGAGAACGTGCGCAAGCTGGGCCTCGTCGAGGTCGAGGTCGCGACCGACGTCGACATCGAGCGCACCAACAAGTTCATGGGCACCTCGTCGCTCCTCTGGGCCGAGCCCCTCGCCGAGGCGGGCCTGCTCGCCAAGGGCGAGAGCGTGGTCGCCTTCTGCGACTACGACTACCCCAAGGACGACCCCGTCTACGCCATGGGCCCGCTCGCCGGCGCCAAGCAGCTCCAGCGCAAGACGATGGCCGAGATCAAGGAGCGCTTCGGGGTCAAGACGGCGCGCCTCTGCTACCCCGCCGTCGCCACCACCGCGCTCGGCGCCATCCCCGGGGGCCTGCTCATGTACGCGCTCACGGGGCAGATCCTCGCCGAGCGCGGCCAGCTGAGGGGTATCCCCGAGCTCGCGCGAGAGTCGATGGCGATCTTCGAGAAGCGCTACGACGGCGCCGACGTCCGCCTCGACGCCGCGTACCAAGAGACGCTGCCCGAGTTCTTCAAGCGCCGCGACGCGCTGACGCCGGGCGACATCCCGGGAGCGTTCGCCAAGCTCTACGGGTAGAATCGAGCGTGATGCAGGGCGACACCTCGGACGAGGCGGCGGAGATCCTCCGCGAGCGCATCCGCCGGATGACGCCCTCGCAGCGCTTCGAAGAGGGCGTCAAGGCGAACAAGCTGGCGCGCGAGATCATGCGCGCCGGCATCCGCATGCGTCATCCAGGCTACTCGCCCGACGACGTCGAAGAGGCGCTCGCCCGCCTGCTCTGGGGCGACGATCTCTACCGCGCGGCCAAGCCGGGCAAGCCGCTCCTGGAGCCGTGAGCGACGACCTCGTCGCGACCCTGCGCGCGGTGATCGAGCGGCTGGAGGCCCTCGGCATCGACTACATGGTCGTGGGCTCGGTGGCAGCGCTCGCGCACGGCCACAGCCGCACGACGCAGGATTTCGACGTCGTGGTCCGGGCTGGCGGCGACGAGCTCCGTGCCTTCGTCCGCTCGCTGCCGGCGGGGCAGTACTACGCGTCAGAGGATGCCGCGATCGACGCAGCCCGCCTCGCGACGCTCTTCAATGTGATCGACCTCGGTACCGGCTGGAAGGTCGACGTCATCCCGCTCAAGCGTCGCGCGTTCTCTCAGCGGGAGTTCGGCCGCCGCCGCGCGGTCAAGCTCCTCGGTCTCGACGTGCAGGTGGCGTCGGTCGAGGACGTCATCGTGGCGAAGCTCGAGTGGTCCGCCATGAGCGGCGGCTCGAGCCGGCAGATCGACGACGTACAGGCGCTCGTCCGGCTCGCCGGCGCGGCGCTGGACCGCGCCTACATCCAAGAGGCGTGCAGAGAGCTTGGCCTCTCGGAGGCCTGGTTGAACCTGAACGTTTCGTCGTGACCGGGCCACCCATGTGTTGCGCGCCAACCACGACGAGTCTGACCGCTTTTGAGCGCGGATCGTGCCGCGGCGGGTTGACGATCGAGAACGTTGGACCACCATCAGACCATGCAGCATGTCGAGCACATCGAGATGACACCACCGAGCGTGGCCCATGCGGGCGGCGGCAACTTCCACGTCGACGGCCAGGTGTTCGTCGTCCACGCGGCGCTGCAAGACCAGCGCGGCCTCTACCACGCCGTTTTGAATGTCTACGGCCAGCGCGCCGGCAGCTTCGACTACATCGAGGGCCACTGGTACGTCGCCTTCAACCAGAGCCTCCCGCCCCACATCGCCGGCGCCGCCCTCGCGCCCGACGCCGCGGCCGCCCTCTTCGACACGTGGCGGGCGTACGGGTTTCCCGTCGAGCGGTAGAGCTGGTCGTCCCCGCGAGCGCGCCCTCGGCGCACAAACGAAAACGGGCGGCGGGCCCGAAGGCACGCCGCCCGCCGTCACGACGACTCGCGTCAGCTCAGTTCGAGCCGCCGCCGAAGCCGTTGTCGCAGACCGTGCCGAACTCGGCGTTCAGCGTCTTGATCGTGCTGACCGTGCTCTCGCAGTTCGACGGGTCGATGACCGAGATGAGCGCCATCTGGGCCATGCAGCCCTGGATGCAGCCGCCGTTTGCATCGCCGACGAAGCTCGTCTTCTCGGCCGCGTCGCCCGAGAAGCCATCACAGATCGAGCCGCCCATGCAGGTCAGGGCGCCGCAGTCGTAGAGGTCCGAGCAGGCCTCGGCGCAGGTGGTCGGCGCGGTGGTGTCGGGGAGCGCGCAGCCGCCGCCGCTCGAGCTCGACGACGAGGTCGAGGTCGAGGTCGACACCGAGGTCGAGGTCGAGGTCGACTTCGACGAGGTGCTGGTCGACGTCGACACGGACGTCGACGTGGTGGCCGAACCGCCGGAGCCGTCGCTGCTGTCGTCGCCACAGGCGATGACAGTGAGGCCAGAGAGCACTGCGAGAGTTCCAACAAGCTTGATCTTCATGAGCTCGATCTCCTCCAAAGAAGCGGTCCGACGGGCCATGCCCGAGCGCGCGCAACTAAGCACAATCTCGGTGCGTGGCCAAGACTTCGCGCCCGGACCAGGTGCGAAACCCATGGAAGGTTTGAGTACCGT
>CALKVR010000505.1 GCA_938004815.1 uncultured Polyangiaceae bacterium
GAGGAACACGGCGTCGAGGTCCTTGGCCTCTGGGGGCAAGGGGCTGTCGAACTCGCGATCGACCCGGACGACGTTCGCCATCAGCGGCTTCTTGAGGCGCTCGCTCCAGGGCTTCTCCGCGAACTTTTCGAGGATGAACTTCGTGTTCTGGCCGTACACCTTTCCGGTCGGCCCCACCGTCCGAGCCAGGAGCTCGGCGGTGTAGCCGCCGCCTGCGCCGGGCGCCGCCCGTCGTCGAGCGCGCGATCCTCGGGCGTGCGATCGGTCGCGTCGACGACGGCCCGGATCGCCGGCGGCACATCGATCGAGGGGGTAGCGGGAGCAGCCGACGGCTCGGTCGTCGCGACGGGCGGCGCGGTATCGGTCGGCGCGGCGGTCGCAGTCGGCTCGACCGCGGACGGGGGCGGAGAGCAAGCGAACAGCGCGGCGGCAACGAGAGAAATTGTGTAGGGGCGCATGCAGGGGGGTGACCGTACACTAGTTCGCGTTGCAACTCCGGGGTCAGGTCGTTCGCACTTTCCTCGCCCTATGCGGCCTCTCGGTCGCTGCGTGCGCATCCGCGAGCGATCGGCGCGCGGCGAACGACGGCGCGCCGGGCGAGCGGCGCGACGCCGCGGGCAACGTGGTCGCGAGCGGCGCGGCCACGTGCCGAGCCCTGGCGCGCTCGGCCAAGGCGTCGCCCGAGCGTGACGCTGCCGTCACGGCGTTCACGTCGGGCTCGCTTCGCAACGCGATCGACGCGCTCGAGCAGCGCCTCCGCACCTCTCCCGACGATCTCGCGGCGCAGGCGCTCCTCGTCGCGACGCGTACCCGTGTCGACATCGCCAGCAAGGAGAGCGCGGCCGTGCTCGAGCGCCTCCCGCTCCGCCGGCTCCCGCCGCTGTCCGGCGACGCGACCTTCGCCGCCGCGCTCTCGGGGGCGACCGCGGGCGCCGCCATGAAGATCGATCGCGTGAGCGACACGCCCGTCGCGGTCCTCGCGTCGAGCGACGACTGGATAAAGAAGAACGGGCTGAAGCCGGCGTTGCGGTCGCCTCGCGTCGAGGACCTGCCCGACGGGGCGCCGCAAGCGCTCGGCAGTCGCGCCACCGCGCTCTATTCGCACGCCGACCACGAGATCGTCCGCTACGGAGACGTTTTGCTCGCGACCGCGCCGGGGCGCACGCCCATCGTCTTCGATACCAAGGCGCTGCAAGAGGTTCACTTCGCGCAGGTGGTCGGCCGCGCGCTGCTCGTCACCGCCTGGCGCAACGGCTACGCGAAAGACGTCGGCGGCAAGACGGGCCAGGTCGCCGCGTTCTCGATCGACGACGGCAAGCTCCTCTGGGCGAGCGAGCCGCTCGTCTCGTCGATGGGCGGGTTCGTCGTGACCAAAGATCACGTGATCTCCGGCTACGGCTTCACCGCCGAGCCCGATCATCTGTTCGTGCTCGAGCTCGCGACGGGCAAGACGGTGCAGAAGCTCGCGCTCCGGTCGGGGCCCGAGCAGGTCCTGCGCAACGGCGAAAAGATCTTCGTCCGCACCTACGACTCCGAGGCGGTGTTCAAGATGTCGCCCGCGCCCGGCCCCGCTCCGGCGGCGGGTCTCCCGGCCGTCGAGGCGTCTGCCGAGCGGGCGTCGGCCGAGGTCTCGTGCTGGGTCTCGTCGGCCGTCTCTGCCATCGACGAGCGTGATCCGGCGGCTCTCGGGCGCGCGATCGAGGGCCTCAAGGCGGCCGGCGCGGCGGCCGACGTCGCGGGCGCGTTCGACGGCGTGCACCTTTTTCTCGAACAGCAGAAGAGCGGCGCCAGGGCGATCGATCTCACGACCGTCGCCCCCAAGCGTCTGCCGAAGCCGCCATGGGTCTACACGCTGGGTCGCGCCGCCACCGGCCCCGTGACGGCCAAGCCGCGGCTCGTCCAACGCGCCGTCCAGGGCGCCGACCCCGCGCGTGGGATCCGGCGCCCCGCCCCGCGGGTCGATCCGCAGAAGCCGTTCTTTCTCGCGCCGGTGGCGATGGGCCAGCTCCCGCCGGGCGCGCGGCCCGACATCCCCAGCTCGTACGGCCTCGAGACGCTGCGCGCCGCGAACCCCTGCGACGACGGTCGGCTCGTCCTCGTGTACGGCGGGCGGTACGTCGCGGTGGTGAAAGGCTCGGACACCGAGGCCGTGTTCGATGTGGAGAGCTGGCGCGTGCCCCCGCGCGTCAGCGAGGACTGGAAAGAGTTCGCCGTCAGCGACGCGACGTTCGGCGTGGTCGAGGGCAACGTGCTCTACCTCGCCAACGGCGGCGGCAGCTACGCGCGCGAGATGTTCGGCTCCAAGGGTTACGTGAGCGCGATCGACATCCGGACCGGTGAGCTCTTGTGGCGGAGCCAGCCGCTCGTGCAGGGCGGCGGCTCGTTCGACACGTTCGGCGACTTTCTCGTCACCGGCTACGGGTTCACGGGCGAGGGCGACTTCATCTACCTGCTCCGCAAGGACACCGGGCAAGTGGTGCACAAGCTCGCGGTCAAGAGCGCGCCGAACGAGATCACGGTGACCGGCAACGAGGTCCACGTCGAGACGTACGACGCCGCCGTCGACCTGGACGTCGTGCCGTAGCAGGTGGCGGGCCCGCCGACCGCGAGCCAGTCGCCGCTATTTCTCCCCCCCGTCCCCCCTCACTTCGTGAGGGGGCTGCCCTTCCATCGCTTCGGACAGCGGCTCCGACGGATCGGTCGCGGCGGCGATCGCGGGCTCCGCGGGCAAGGGTGGCTGATCCTGGATCGTGTCGGGCTCGATGGGCGACGCCTCGACCGTCGCGGCCGTCGGCGCCGCGGGGGGCACCGAGACAGGGCCGGACACCATGGGGCGCGTGCGATCGAAGAAGTCGCGCAAGAGCGCGTGCGAGCTCTTGGCTTTGCCGGCCGCGATCGCGAGCACTTGATCACGGATCGCCGCGTTGATGGGTGTCTCGATGCCGAGCGCAGCGCCGCGTGAGACGACCTCGCCGTTGAGAAAGTCCACGCTCGGGGGCCGGCCGCGCTCGATCGCGGAGAGCATCGACGAGCGCAATCGGCGGTAGCGCGCGCCCACCGCGAGCAAGAGCGCGTGCTTGGCGACGAGGCTGGCGCTGCCGGAGCTCGTCTTGTCGCTCGGGGTGAGGGCCAGCCAGTCGAGATCGACGGTGCCGGCGACCTTCTCGAGCCGAACGCCCGAGGCGCGCGCGACCTCGGCCGCCTCGGTCATGATCTCGAGCGCGAGACGCCGCACGTAGCGCTGCCGCATGAGGACGCCGAGCCGGTCGCCGCCCACCGTGCCCAGCGACGAGATGGCGCAGTTGATGGCGAGCTTGGACCAGCGAGAGCCGACGAGGTTCTTGGAGACGACGGTCGGGCCGATGCACTCGAGCGCGGTCGCGAGCTCGTCGAGCCGCGGATCGGCCGAGCCGTCCCAGCGGCCGAGCTGGAAGCCGCCCGAAGACGTCCGGTCGTAGACGCCGGGCTCGACCATGCTCGCGCCCCACGCCACGACCGCGCCAACCACGCGCTCCTGACCGACGATGGCGCCCACCCGCTCTTCGCAGAGGCCGTTCTGAAAACACACGAAGCGGCCGTCGTCGGCGAGCGCACCCTGAACGGTTCGCGCCGCCTCTTCGACCTGCGGCGGCTGGGTGGCGAGGAGGATGAAGTCGAACTTGTCTGCGGGGCGCAGCGTCTGGACGATCGGCCCGCGCACGGTGCCCGGCGACGCGTCGCCGCGCACCCGGTAGCCAAACGCGCCCACCGCGTCGGCGATGAGCGGGTTGGTCGTGAGGGCGGTGACGTCTTGCCCCTGCTCGATGAGGTGTGCCG
>CALKVR010000506.1 GCA_938004815.1 uncultured Polyangiaceae bacterium
GTCATCGACGGCTTCATGCTCCGGTTCGTCGCCCCCGCCTGCGACAAGCTCACCGCGATCGTCGAGGTCGAGTCGGTGAGCGGCAAGCGTTGCTCGCAGGGCGCCGAGCTCGACTTCGCGATCGGCCCCGAGCTCCTCCGCGCCGTCCCCGCAGAGGTGCCGATCGAGGGCGGCGTCTACGTCGTGATCGAGGGTGAGCGCTTCGCCGACGGTTGCAGCATCAACCTCTTCGGCATGCACGCGCCCGAGGCGGTCTACGACGGCCCCACCAAGGTGAGCTTCCTGGCGCCGCCCGCCGGCGACAGCACGCTCGAGGGCACGCTCATCGTCATGAACCCCGACGGCCTTTCGGGCCGCAGCGACACGATCTTTCGCTACCGGCCGCTCGACCCCAAGCTGCTCGCGCTCGAGCCGGCCCGCGGGTGGATCACCGGCGGCAAGGTGCTCGTGCTCGCCGGCTCCGACTTTCACCAGCGGGCTCGGGTCACCTTCGGCGGCCGCCCCGCTGTCGTCCGCTACAAGAGCCGCACCGCGCTCGAGGTCGAGGTCCCGCAGACCGAAGACGCCGCGACCGTCGACGTCGTCCTCACCAACCCCGACGGGCGACAGGCCAAGCTGGAGAACGGCTTCACCTACGAGCCCGTCCCCGCGCCGCCCAAGATCATCGATGTCATCCCGCGCTCGGGCCTCACCACCGGCGGCGCCACCGTGCGCATCGCCGGCGACAATTTCACCGAGGATTGCCGGGTCAAGATCGGCGAGCTGACGGCGATGCGAAAGCTCGTCTCGTCGAAGCTCATCGACGCCGAGCTGCCGGCGCGCTCGATGCCCGGGACGGTCGCGATCGAGATCCAGCTCGAGAGCACCAAGGTCCGCGCCGAGGACATCTTCACGTACGAGTCGCCACGCGCGCCCAAGATCTCGCACCTCGAGCCGCGAACCGGCCCCACCGGCGGGGGCACCCGCGTCACCATCGAGGGTGACGGCTTTCCCTCGAACGCGAGCGTCCGCTTCGGCCGCGAGCCCGCCAAGATCGTCTCGGTCAAGAGCGCGAACAAGATCGAGACCGTGACGCCGGCTCAGGGCGCGGGAATGGTCGACGTCGAGGTCGTGACGACGGACCGGGGCAGCGGCGTCTCCAAGGCCGGGTTCAAGTACGAGAACACGCCGCCGCCTACCATCTCATTGGTGGCTCCGAACAAGGGCACGATCGACGGGGGCACCGAGCTCTCGATCGAGGGAAAGAACTTCGCAGAAGGCGCCGTCGTCGTGGTGAACGGCATCGCGTGCAAGACGCGACGCATCAGCGGCAGCGTCCTCGAGGCCAAGACCCCCGAGGGTGACGACGGCAAGCTGGTGGACGTCGGGGTCAAGAACCCCGACGGGCAGCAGGCCGTGCAGAAGCGCGCGTTCCAGTACGACGCGCGCTACCGCAGCTAACCGTTCGCTGAAGATGGCACCGTCGTTGTGCTGGGTGAGGGAGGTGCTGCCCTTTCACCCCCCCGGTCCCCCTCGCTTCGCGAGGGGGGAGCGAGAGGTCACGGGCCCAGGCCGGCGCAGAGCGTGTCGGCCGGCGCGGCCGGCCCGACGTCGCCGATCTGCACCTCTTCCATCTCGAAGTGCACGCCGAACGAGATGCCGTTGCAGGTCTGAGCCGGATCTTGCGTGCCGTCGACGAGGATGTCGGACATCTGCCGGATGGCGAGGATGTAGTTGTCGTAGTCGGGGTCGTCGCAGCGATCGGCCATCCAGAGGATCTTGCGGGCCTGCTCGATGACCTCTTCGGTGTCGAGGACGCCGGCGATGACGCCGCCCGTCGCGCCCTTGCGATCGTCGGAGAGCGTCATCATCACCCGGGCCGAGTGCAGGCTCAGCTTGAGCGCGCCCGCGTTGTCTTGAATCTGGATCGGGATCGAGAGGACGAAGTCTTCGTTCGGGGCCGAGTCGAAGAGCTGACCGGTGACCGAGCTGTTCTCGAAGACGAGCGTCGAGGAGAGCGGGTCGTTCATGTTGCTGAGGAGCTCGGGAACGACCGGCCACTCGTCTTGACCGTTGAAGAGAGGCGGATAGCCCAGATCGGTGCCACCAAAGACGAACGTCTCGAGCTGCGGCGCATCACCGGTGGGCGGCAGGCAGAGCACACGCAGCATGGCGTTGAACTTGCCGAAAGTGAGCTGCGTGTTCACTTCATCGCCCCAGGTGGGCAGGATGCTCAGGATGATCGGCAGCAGGTTCTTGCCGAACGAGTTGTCGATGCCGTTGTCGCCGTCGGGGTACGCGATGCTCGCGGAGCCCCCCGCCTGCGGCTGGCAGACGTCGGTGGACGCGCTCGTGGTCTCGAGCCCGTCGAGGTTGAGCCCGACCTTTTTCCAGCCGCCGACCTGGGTCGTGCCGAACCGAAGCTCGGTCAGCGCGAACGTGGTGGCGTCGCCCGGTTGGCACACGTAGCCGGCGCCGCCGCCGCCATCGCCACCCGCCCCGCCGTCACCGCCCGCGCCGTTGCCGGTGGCCGAGGTGGACATGGCGGACGAAGGCGGAGGAAGCGCGTCGTCGTCGACCGGGTCGTCGCTGCACGCGCCGAGCGCGACCACGACGAACCCTGCGCACGCCCCACCGAATAAAGCCAGTTTCCGCATGACCATCTCCTCAAGTTAACGGGTGAAGCACGCAGCGCCGCAGGCGAGCCAGCGCGAGATCAATTCGGCACCGAGGCGCAGCCGAAGGCGACCTCGACCTTGGCCTCCAAGTCGTTCTTGATGGTGTCGCACGACGCCGGGCAGACGATGATCTTCGTCGGCATCATGTTGTTGTCGAAGTACCAGCCGGGCCCGTCGCCGCAATCGGCCAGGTCGTCGGCGCGGGGCAGCGTGATGGGGGTGCCATTGCCCCCGGGCGTATAGGTGAAGTTGGTCTCGTCGGGCACGAACATCTCGTTCGGCGGCGCGGGCGGGATGGCAAAGTCACAGCCCAGCGCGGTGTCGCGGATCTCGGCCATCTTGTCGGCGAACGCGTCGATGTTGGACGCGTCGTAGACGGTGGTGCCACCGGCCGCCGCGATCACGTTGAGGTTGTTGAAATTGACGCTCGCGCTCGATTGCACGCCGATGACGTACGTCTCGACGCCGTTGTACGAGCGCGCGATCTGAGGCCACTCGGCGATCGAGTTGATGCCGTAGCCGCACTCGTTGAACCAGCCGTCGGTCGCGAGCACGACGATCACCTTGTGCTCGGGGTTCAGATCTTGGTACGCGACCGCCGATTGAATCGCCCCGCGGAGCCCGGCGTAGAGCGGCGACGGCGAGCCGATGGCGTCGAACGGCATCGAGTTCACGAGGGCGAACGAGTTGCCCGGCAGCTCGGCGATGGGGACGTCGAGGACCGCGTAGAGCTGCGGGTCGCACGTATCGGAGAAGTTTTCTTTGATGGTGGGGAAAAACACCATCCCCGCGTTGATGCCCTCGGAGTCGGGGTCTTCGACGAAGTCTTCGAACGCCTGCGTGGAGCCCTGCCACGACTCGCCCTGCATGCTGCCGGACCAGTCGAGGACGAAGATGATGTCGAGGGTCGTGCGCTCGGCCTGCTCGCTGGTCGCGGTGCAGACGGGCGGGCCGCCGCCTGCGTTGCTGCTGCTCGAGACGTTGAAGGAGCTGCTGGTGCTGGCGGGGCCGGGCGTGCCGGTGCTGGTGGACCCACCGCTGTTGTCGTCGTCGCTGCCCTCGGCGCAGCCCCATGCCGCGAGCGAGCCGCAGGTGGCCACGAGCAACTTGAAGAAAAAGCCGGGTGTCATGGAGCCGCGCATAAGACCTCGCCTCACTGAACCAAGAAGTCGTCGATGAAGTAGCCGCCGCCGTTGTTGGCGCCGTCGCTCGTGAAGCTGAACTTGAGCTGGATGGTCTGGCCGATGTACTGCGCCAGGTTCGCCGTCACCTGCTGCCACCCGAGCGCGACCTGCCACCCGCTCCAGGCCTGCTCACCGTCGACCGAGAACGGGGCGTACGGGGGAACGATGGTGTCGACGACGGTCCAGGTCATCCCGCCGTCGTTGCTGACCTTCAGGTTGACGCCCTCGTATTGGGGCTCGATGTCCACGTACATCCGGAAGGTGAGCGTCGGGAACGGCGAGTCGGAGAGATCGATGGGGGGCGAGATCGCCTGCGACGTCGAGTACTGCTGGTCGTGCGCGTAGTACGAGTCGATGCTGTTGCCGATGCATTGGCTGCCGTCGAACGCCGACACGGGCCCGCCCAGCACGCTCGGTACGCCGCAGCCCCAATCGCCCGTCAGCGTCCAGCCCGAGGGGCACGCGCCCTCGAAGCTCGTGTAGTAGGCCGCGAACTTCACCGTCCCGTCGAAGGTCACCTCATCGTAGTTGGACGGGAAGGTCGTCTGTTCGACGCGAACGGTCACGCTCACGGGCCCCACGTCCGTCGCGGTGGGCGTACCCGAGAGGACGCCCGTTACCGGATCGATCGCCAGCCAGTCGGTGTTCACGCCCCCGGGGACGATGCTCCAGGTGACGGCGGCGGTGCCGCCGACCTTGCTCATCGGGATCGATACGGGCACCCCCGTGTAGAGCGTGGGGAACGCGGCGCCCGTGATGTAGAGCGGGCTCTGCAAGGGCTCGGTGATGAAGAGGTCGTCGAGGTAGACGCCAGGGAAGATCGCGGCGCCATCGCTGCGGAAGGCGAACCGGAGCTTGATCGTCTGCCCCGCAAAGGCCGACAGATCGGCCTGGAAGTTTCGCCAGCCGGCCGCCGCGTTGTTGCCGCCCCACGCCGGCTGCCCGCCGACGGTGAGGGGGTACGCCGGCGTGACGACGGCGAGCGGGAGCTGGTTGTAGCTCTGCCCGTTGTCGGTGCTGACCTTGATGTTCCAGCCGTCGAAGCTGCCACCCTCGGTGTGCTCCCACGCCCAAAACGAGAGGACGGGCGCAGTCGCGGCGGTGAGGTTGATCGACGGCGAGTCGGCGACGGTGGTGCTGTAGCTCTGGTTGACGCTGTACAGGCCTGCGATCTTGGTCGCGACGACGTTCCAGCCCTCGTTCGAGGCGGCGGGGCCCACGCTCGTCGGCGTGCCGCACTCCCAGTCGCCGCCGAACGTCCAGCCGTTGGGGCAGACCTCGAACGTCTCCTTGAAATAGATCGTGCAGCCGCCGACCGGCGTACCGCCGATGCACACGCCGCCGCCGCAGACCTCGGCGGTGGTGCAAGCGTCGTGATCGTTGCACGCGCCGCCGTTCTGGCCGGGCTGCGCTTTGCAGACGCCGGTCGCGTCGCAAAAGCCATTCTGACAAGAGTTGACGCTGTCGCCGCCGCAGGCCGAGCCGGCCGGCGCGACCTCGGTCGTGCACGCGCCCGAGGGCCCGTCGCAGACGCCGACCTCGCACGCGCCGTCGAGCGCCGAGCAGTCCTTGGGTGAGCCGCCGCCGCACTCGCCCGCCAAGCACGTCTTGTCGACCTGGCAGGGGTCGCCGGTCAGGACGCACTTGTTGAAGTCCTTGTCGGGGTCGGGGGTCGCGACGCAGTCGCCGGTCGCGGGCTCACACTCGACCGCGTTGCACTCGGCGAGCGGCGAGATCTCGCAGTTCTTGGGCTCGCCCAAGCATTCGCCGAGCTGGCAGATGCCGTTGACGCGACACAGGTCCTCGGGCTGACACGCGGTGCCGTCGTTGACGGGCGCCAGCGTGCAGCTCTGCGTCGCCTCTTCGCAGAGGACAGCCTCGCAGGGCGAGTGCTCGAGCCCGCAGTCGTTGGGCTCGGTGCCGGTGCAGATGCCCTCCTGACACGAGTCGCCCATCGTGCAGTACACACCGTCGTCACAGGCGGTGCCGGACGGTGCCGTGACGACCACGCACTGGTTGATCGGACCGAGCTCTTGCCCGGTGTTGCACACGGCGATCGTGCACGCCGGGGTCTGGATGGTCGAGCAGTCGATGCCGCACGGAAGCGGCTCCGGGGGCTGCCCACCCTGACCGCCCTGGCCGCCGCCGCCCACCGTCGGGTCGTCGATGCCCGGCCCGCAGTCACAGCCGGTCGTGGCAAGAGCACCGAGCAGCAGCGTGTGGAAGACAAGGTCTCGGATACGAAGCATCGAACGGTAAGATAACACGCTCCGACATGTCGGGTAGTCGGGAGCAACCGGCCCTCGGAGGCCCGCCGTGCGCTACAAAAACGCCCCGAAACCACGTGGATCAGGGGAGCGCTCGGGCTCGAACACACGAGCGGTTCGCGCCGTCGAGAAGGTGCTCACGCGAGCGTCGCGACGGATGTGGCGCCGAAGCGGCGCTGCTCCTCGGCGCGCAAGGTTTGGTAGCCTCGCCGCATGGGTCGCCTCTTGCACTCGACGCGAGCATGACCGTGCGTCCTTCTTCGACTTCGCTTGTTCTCGCGGGCCCGGTGCCGGCGGTTGCGACATCGGTGCAGCACCCTGCGGCCAGCGCCCAGCATCCGCGGGGCGCCTGAGATGGCGCCCGAACCGCCGGACTCGACCGCTACGTTCGTCCGTGGGGCCGCGCGAACGCGCCCGCTCGAGGTCCTCGTCCGCGTCGTCGGTGCGACCGCGAGCCCCCCGCTCTTTCGCCTCAAGTCGGGCACCTGCGTGATCGGGTCGGCGCCGCCGTGCGACGTCATCGTCACCGACTCGACGGTGTCTCGCATGCACGCCGAGCTCAACCTGGTCCCCGAGGGCGTCGCGCTCCGCGACCTCGGGAGCCGCAACGGCACCTATTATCTGGGCCAGCGCGTCGAGAAGATCGTGCTCGCCCCGGGCGCGCGCGTCGAGATGGGCGCCGCCACGATCTCGATCGAGCCCGACACCCAAGCCCTGGGCGAGTCGCTCGCCTTCGAGGGCGAGTCGTACCGCGGCGCGGTGGGGCGCTCGCAGCCGATGCGCCGGCTCTTCGCCATGCTCACGCGCCTCGAGGGCTCGCTCGTCACCGCGCTCCTCGAGGGGGAGTCCGGCGCCGGCAAAGAGGTCATCGCGCGCGCCTTGCACCAGGGCTCACAGGTGGCTGCGGGGCCCCTGGTCACCGTCAACTGCGGCGCGATCCCGCGCGAGCTCGTGGCCAGCGAGCTGTTCGGGCACAAGAAGGGCGCCTTCACCGGTGCGGTCGAAGCGCGCACCGGCGCGTTCGACGAGGCCGACGGGGGCACGTTGTTCCTCGACGAGATCGGCGAGCTTCCGCTCGATCTCCAGCCCGCGCTGCTCCGCGTCCTCGAAACGGGCGAGGTCCGCGCCGTGGGCGCCGAGCGCCCGCACACCGTTCGGGTGCGCGTCGTGGCCGCGACGAACCGCGAGCTGGCGCAAGAGGTCGAGGCGGGCCGGTTCCGCGAAGACCTGTTCTATCGGCTCGCGGTGGTGCGGCTACGGGTGCCGCCGCTCCGCGAGCGCATCGAGGACATCGAGCCGCTCGCGGAGCTCTTCGCGCGAGCGGTCGGCTTGCCCGCCGTCCCTCCGCCCATCGTCGAAGCGCTCAAGGCTCGCTCGTACCCGGGCAACGCCCGCGAGCTCCGGAACGCCGTGCAGGCCTACGCCGCGCTCGGGGTGTTGCCCGAGCCCGCGCGCAAGCCCGGCGCGACCCTCGAGCTCGCGCTGGGCGAGCTCGTCGACACGAGCAAGCCCTACGCGGATCTGAAAGAGGACCTGACCGATCGCTTCACCAAGCTCTACCTCGCCGCGCTCCTCGCTCGCACCGGAGGCAACCAGTCGGCGGCGGCTCGGCTCGCCGGCCTCGATCGGACGCACCTCGGGCGCCTGGTCGCCAAGTACGGCCCCTTCGGCGGCACGGGAGGCAAGTCGTGATCGCGCGCGCTCGATCGCCGCTCGCGGCCGTGGTGTTCGCGGTCGTCGTCGCGCACGCCGGTGCGGCGCTCGCGGGCGACCCCGACGCGGCGCGTGCTGCCTACGATCGCGCGACCGAGGCGTTCGCGCGCAAGAGCTACGCCGAAGCCGCGGTGAGCTTCGCGGTCGCCGACAGCCTCGAGCCGAACCCGGTCGCGCTCGAGTCGGCGCTGAAGGCCGCCACCCTCGCCGACGATCCTGTGCTCGGGATGATGCTGGTCGAGCGCGCCGAGTCGCGCCCGAAGGATCCTCGGGTCGAATCCGCGTCCAAGCGCGCGCGCGACAAGTTCCAGAGCCGCGCCGGGCGCTTGTCGGTGTCGTGCCCCGACGAGCGCGGCTGCACCGCCAAGCACGAGGGCGCCGCGATCGAGCTGGGCAAGCGAGTCTGGGTCCGCCCCGGTCCGCAGCGCGTCGAGGTCACGATCGCGGGCCAAGCGTCGACGCACAC
>CALKVR010000507.1 GCA_938004815.1 uncultured Polyangiaceae bacterium
CAACCACAAGAGCGCGGCGCCACTCGCGGCGGTGAAGGGCCAGAGCGCCATGCAACAGCAAGGGGATGAATCCCAGGGCAATCCCGCGATGCATCCACGAGAGCGTCGGGTCTTCCTTCCAGACGTCTTTCCCTTCGGCCAGCGTGAGTTCGGCCAGCGAGGTTCCGACCCTTGCCTGGAAAAAGGCGTAGGCCGGCACGAACACGAGCACGCAGAAAGTCGAAACGAGAAGCAGCCGGCTTCCTCGCCAGGTCCGGTTTGCCAGCTGGGGAAAGAGGCCGCTCCCCAGTCTGCCCTTCGTCAGGTAGTAGCCGGCGTAGTAGGCCGATGCGCCGACGATGTAGGCAACGCAAACGAGGTCGACGACTTCCTCGCGCCGTGCGGGTGTCATCGTGGGAAGGGCGCCGATCTCGAGCCGCCCGCTGTCCAGCATGGCGAAGAGCACCGCAACGAGTGCGGTCCCGGTGAGAAGACCGGAAAACGCGGCGGGACAGAAGGGGTCAGGCTTCCGAGGTAGCAGCACCGGCAGGAACTGCATCACCATCGCCAGGAACAAGAGCGGGAAGACCCGACGGATCCCAACGTTGTCGACCTGTGCGTAGACCGCGACGCCGACCATCAGGAGCGCCGCCACACGGCCGGTCGCTTGAGTGGGTTCCGACGAGGTCAACTGCACCCTTGTGGACGAATCCTGCCCGAGTTACCCCGGAGCGGCTAGCCCTGCGACAACGGGTGCGATGTCTTCGGAGAACGTTCACGCGTTCGAACAAACCAAGCGCATCGGGCATCTGGGCAGGGGAGGAGCACGCGACCCAGTGGAACGGACGATCAGCGACTTTGGCGAGCAGTGGACCAAGTACCCGACGAACGATGGGTACTTCGGCTCCGTCGAGCTTCTTGATGACTTCGTCCAGCCTTTGCTTTCGCGTGACGATTTCCGAGACGCCGCTGTCGCAGAGATTGGCAGCGGTAACGGTCGCATCGTGCAGATGATGCTCGATGCCGGCGCGAAGCGGATCGTGGCGGTAGAACCGTCGTCGGCGATGGACGTGCTGAAGCGAAACACGGCGCCGAGCGCCTCTAAGATCGAGTACATCCATGGTCCGGGGGAAGCGCTACCCGGCCGAGGAGATCTTGATCTCGTGGTCTCCATCGGTGTCCTGCATCACATCCCGGATCCGCGCCCAGCGGTCGAGCAGGCTTATCGTGCGCTCCGTCCTGGTGGACGTTTCCTGGTCTGGCTCTACGGTCGCGAAGGTAACGAGCTGTACCTCACGTTCGCAGAGCCACTTCGCCGGGCGACGGTGAAGCTGCCCCACAGCGCGCTCGCAGGCCTCACGTGGGCGCTGTATCCGCCCCTCAAGGCGTACGCAACGCTTTGCCGACGCGTGCCGCTCCCGATGGCATCGTACATGACGAACGTGATCGACAAGCTCTCCGGTCCGGCGCTTCGGCTCAACATCTACGACCAGCTAAACCCTGGCTACGCTAAGTACTATCGACGCGATGAAGCGATCGCGCTGCTCGAGGGGGTCTTCGACCGTGTCGAGTGTCACCACCGCCACGGTTACAGTTGGACCCTGCTCGGCCACAAGAACGGTTGAGCCGGTGCTAAGAGCGATCGCGGCAGCGATCGTCCTCGTCCTCGCCGTTGGCTGTGACGACGACGATGACGGTTCCGGCGGGCGAACGAGCGCTTCGGCAAGCACCACGAGCACGGGGGCTCCTTCATCCAGCTCCACTGCCTCAGGTCCATCATCGAGCGCCAGCACGGCGACCACTTCGACCGCAAGCTCGACTGCGGCTTCGTCCTCGACGGGCCTCTTCGACTGCACTGACGCGGAGGGCGCGCCGTCTGGGCTCACGCTCACCGACGTCGTTACCGGGCTGTATTTCCCCCTCCTCGTAACCGTCGCACCCGACGACCCCGACCGACTCTACATTGCTCAACAGTCCGGCGAGGTCCTCATTTTCGACGGGCAGCTCCTTTCGACACCATTCCTGAACCTCAACGGTCAGGTTCTCCACTCCGGCGAACAGGGTCTGCTCGGCTTGGTGTTCCACCCGGACTACGCGCAGAACGGCCGGTTCTTCGTGCACTACAGCGCGCCGGTGACTGGCGCTTCGACGATCATGGAGTTTCAGCGCTCCGAAGACGACCCGCTGCAAGCCGATCCAGCACCCA
>CALKVR010000508.1 GCA_938004815.1 uncultured Polyangiaceae bacterium
GCAAGTACCGCGCCTTCACCGCCCCCGAGCTGACCGACGTACCCGTCCCGATCGCCAAGCTCCCGCCCGCGCTCGAAGGCATGACGGTCGTCCAACTCACCGATGTGCACGTCGGCTCGTTCATCGGCGAGTCGTTCATCGACATGCTGGTCGCGGCGACCAACGACACCAAGCCTGACATGGTCGTCATCACTGGCGACCTGGTCGACGGCAGCGTGGCCGAGCTCGGCGACGCCGTCGGCGCGCTCGCTCGCCTGCAATCGCGCTTCGGGACCTTCTTCGTGACGGGCAACCACGAGTACTACTCGGGCGACGTCGCGTGGGTCGCGTTCCTCGAGCGCATCGGGGTCCGCGTCCTGCGCAACACGCACACTGCCATCGGCGACTCTGGCGCGAGCATCGATCTCGTCGGCGTCGACGACTGGTCGGGGGCTCGCCGCAGCGCGCGTAAGGGCTACGATCTCGAGGCCGCGCTCCACGGGCGCGATCCCGACCGCGCTTCGATCTTGCTCGCGCACCAGCCCGCCAATTTCGACGTCGTCGCGTCGCGCGGGCTCGACCTCCAGATCTCGGGGCACACCCACGGCGGGCAGGTCTTTCCGATGTCACGCCTCGTGGCGCTCCGCCACCCCTACCACCGCGGTCTCTACCGGCACCGCGACAGCCACCTCTACGTCAGCCGCGGCTGCGGCTTCTGGGGGCCGCCCTCGCGCATCGATAGCCCGCCCGAGCTCGTGCGCTACGCCCTGACCCGAGCCTGAGCGGATTCGCCGCGCCGTTCGATAACTTTCGCACGGCCGCGTTTGATGCCCTTTGAGCCGCAACGACGCGCGGCCCCGCTTACGCTCGAACCATGCGACGCTCTATCCCCTTGCTCGCCAGCTTGCTCCTCGCCGCCGGGTGCGACGACGAGCCTGCCCCGATCGAACCCTCTCTACCAGGGTCGCAGTCTCACCTCGTGGTGTGCACCGGGCAGGAGGAGCTGGGCGACACGTGGCAGCTCGCCCTCGCCGCGCGCGCGGTCCAGCTCGACGACGCGGGCAACGTCTACCTGACGGGCTCCCACGCAGCCCCGTGCGCCGCCAATGAATCGTTCTCCGGATCCTGGACCTTGCTCACCAAGATCGGCGCGAAGGGCGACGTGCAGTGGGTGCGCGGTTGGTCCGAGCACGTCGCGATCACGGTGGCGCCCTCCGGCGAGGCCATGGCCGTCGGCGAAGAGCGCGTCGATCTCGTCGGCGCCGACGGAGCCATCCTCGTGCAGAGACCTGCAGGTACCCCGCCCTCGGCTATCGGCGCCGCGGAGGGCGCGTTCCTCTTTGCCGGCAGCTACGCTCACGAGGATCGCATCGCGTTCGGCGACTGGAGCTTCGAGACGGCCAGCCGCGGCGGGCTCTTCGTCATCACGCTCGATCGGCAGCTGGTCCCATACGAGGTGAGGCAGCCTCCGCCCTACGACGCCGCGGTGTCCGAAGTGCTCGCGGTGGCAGCGCTCTCCGACGGTGACCTCGTGAACGTTCATCACGACATCGACGCGGGGAACCGTCTCACGATCAGCAGGAGCGGCGCGCGCTCCTGGGCCGTCACCGACCTCGAGCGGACCCCCGAAGCCACGCTTCATGTGTTGGACGATGACAGCATCGTCGTTCATGCGGGGCCGAGGCTCTCGCGCTACGCGGACGACGGCGTCTTGCTCTGGTCGCGCGACTACCGCGACGCCTTGCCGTATGAAGCGAACAGGACGTTCTCGAGCAACCCTGCCGGCGGTGGTCGCATTGTGGCAGCGACCAATGGCGCAGCGCTGACGATCGCCTTCATGGTCCGTTCGGACAGCGCGATCGAGACCTCAGATGGCCCCGTCGTCCCCGACGGTGCGGACATAGGCTTTGCGCAGATCGACGTCGCATCCGGGTTGCCGCTGGAGCTTACCCTCGAGCCGCTCGCTGGCCACCAGCACGCGACGGCGGCCGCGATGGCCGCCGACGGCTCCCTGGTCGTAGCGACCAGCAGCGATGAGCCTGGGGCGGGCTCCGGCTACCGGCTCACACGCCACGCCACCACGTTGCCCTGACTCGATGCTCGACTCGTCCCTCACTCCGGCGCGATCGGCAGATCGTAGAACGACAGGAGCCCGATCGCGTTCTCGTTGAGCACCCAGGGCGCGGTTTGGGTCGCTCCGAGGTAGGTGAGCCCAGTCGCACCCGACGCGTCACCCGAGACCGTCAGCACGAGCAGGTTGTTCTCGATCGTTGCGCCGCTGATCGTCGCGCCGCTCCCCTCGAGCCGGAAGGTCGCGCCGACGCCGGGGTCGGCGGTCAGGACCGACGCGGGGTTTCGCATGGTGACGACGATCTGGGTGCCGCCGCCGGCGAAGGTCGCGGAGCTAGGGTTGGGCGGCAACACGTCGAGCGCGGGCGTCTCGCCGTAGAGATCACGACCGAGGAGGCCGACATACCGATCGCCGAGCTCGCGGTACCCCGCCGCGTACGCGTAGTGGCACCCGTCGTGCCCATCGAGGCCGGTCGTAGACATCACCGTGATCTCGGCGAAGTCGTCGGCGAGCTTGCGCTGGACCTCTTGCGTCCGGATCAGGTTCCCTCCGCACCCGGCGCGGAGCTGCGTGACGTAGAGCCGCTCGATGTCCGGGTAGTCCTCGCTCCAATCCTGCTTGAGCGCGAGGAAGCCGTCATGGTGGGCCTGGAAATCGGCGCCGTCCGACTCGCCTTGGTACCAGAGGATCGCGCGCACCGACGCGTCCAGCCCAGC
>CALKVR010000509.1 GCA_938004815.1 uncultured Polyangiaceae bacterium
GCGGCATGGTCGCTTCACGCCGCGGCTCGGGCGCACACGTCCTCGATTGGCGCCACGAGGGCACCCCCGCCCTGCTCCCGGCCTACCTCGGCGCTGGGCTCACCCCCCGCGACGCGCCGCGCGTCGTGACCGAGCTCCTCCACCTGCGCTCGCTCCTCGCGCGAGAGGCGACGCGCCTCTCCGCCCGCTATGCGACGCCGGGCTCGCTCGGCCCCGCGCGTGAGGCGCTCGCCGAGCTCGCGGCCGCGTCGGATCCGGTCGCGAGCGCGCTGGCCGAGCTGCGCCTCTTTCGATCGCTCGTCATCGCGAGCGGCATCTGGCCCGCCGTGTGGCTAGGGAACGCCTTCTGGGCCCCGATGCGCGAGGTGAACACGCTCCTCGCGCCGATGGCTGGCGGCCCGCCCCCCGGTCACACCGAGGCGCTCACGCGCCTCGTCGACCTGGTCGAGGCTCGAAAAGAGAAAGCGGCCCTCGCTCACCTCGACAAGTTCCTCGCGCGCGTCGATCGACTCCTCCAAAAGCGGCTCTCCGCCCTCCTCCCCGGCAAAGACAAGGTGGTTTGACATGCAACGGCCTCCCCTCTTGTTGGCAGGTTTGGCGGCGAGCGGCGCCGCGCTCGCCAAGGGCCTGTTCCTCGGCTACCCGAAGAAGGCGTACGCCTCGGGCTTTCTCACCGCCAAAGAGCAGGCGATCGTCGCCGCCTGCGCCGACACGCTGTTCCCGGCCGGCGGCCCCATCCCGATTTCGGGCACCCAAGCGGGGCTCGTCGAGTACTTCGACCGGTACGTCGCACGCCTACCCGAGCAGCAGGGCGTGCTCATTCGGTTGCTCCTCTGGTTCGTCGAGCACGGGCCCTGGGTCTTCGGGCCCCGTCCGGTCCGCTTCACCAGCCTGCCCGAGCGCGAGCGCTTGCGGGTGCTCGAGGGCATGCGCACGAGCCCGATCTATTTTCGGCGCATCGCGTTCCTCTCGATGCGCACGATGCTGACGATGGGCTACCTGGCCCACCCCACCGTCGCGCGCGCGATGCGCGTCCGCGCGCACAACGACCCGTTCGCCGAGAGAGGGGCCGCGTCATGACCACCCGGATGTCCGTCCTCCGCACCGATCGCGCCCCCGAGCACTTCAGCGGCGCCGGCCCGCACGCCGTCGTCCACGTGTTCGCCGAGTATGACCGCGATCAAACCATCGACTGCGACGTCGTCGTCGTCGGCTCGGGCCCCGGCGGCGCCGTCGTCGCCAAAGAGCTCGCCGAGGCCGGGCGCGACGTCGTCCTGCTCGAAGAGGGGCCCCCCTTCGGTGCGAAGCAATTCGATCTGGAAGCGGGCGCCGCCATGCAAAACGTCCTGCGCGAGGGCGGGACGCGGGCGACCCGCGGCAACATGTTCATCCCCACGATGCAGGCCAACGCGCTCGGCGGCGGCTCGCTCATCAACTCTGCCATCTGCGCGCGCGCCCCGGATTGGATCTGGGAGAAATGGAACCGCGAGACGGGCGTCGAGCTCGACGCGGCCACGATGGCGCCGCACTTCGAGCGCGTCGAGAAGTTCCTCTTCGTCGAGCCCACCCCACGGGAGGTGCAAGGCCCCCGCAACATGAAGTTCAAAGAGGGGTGCGACGCGCTCGGCATTTCCTCGGAGCCGACGTGGCGCAACGTGAAGGGCTGTCGCGGCTCGGGCGAGTGCTTCACCGGGTGCCGCAACGGCGCCAAGAAGTCGACCGACATCAGCTACGTCCCCGCCGCCATCCGCGCCGGCGCGCGCGTGTACACGAGCATGCGCGCCGAGCACGTCGTCACCCGGAGCGGTCGCGTCGTCGAGCTCACCGGCCACGTCGTCGAGCCGATGACCGGCCGCGAGTCGCACGGCTTTCGCATCCGCCCCAACACTGTCGTGCTCGCCGCCGGCTGCATGCAGACGCCAGTGATTCTGCAAAAGAGCGCGGCGCTGACGAGCTGCGAATGGGTAGGCAAGCGCCTGCTCATGCACCCGGGGCTCGCGGTGATGGCGGTCTATCCCGATCCCATCGACCCGTGGGAGGGCGCGACGCAGGGCTACCACTCGCTCCATTATCTGCGTGAGGGCATGAAGCTCGAGGTCCTCTGGTCGCCTCCGGCCGTCCTCGCCGCGCGCCTGCCCGGTCTCGGGCGCGCCTACCAAGAGCACCTCCGCACCTACGATCGGATGGCGCCGTTCGACGTCATCGTCGCCGCCGATCATTCGCACGGCACCGTCTCCGCCAAGCGCGGCGGCTGGGATCCCGATCTGCGCTTCCATTTCCACGACGACGACGTGCGCCTCATCCAGCGCGGGCTCGGCATCCTCTCCGATATTTGCTGGGCTTCGGGCGCCACCTCGATCCTCCCGGGGATCCACGGCATCCCCGAGGTCCTCGGGTCGAAGCTCGAGAGCGAGGTCCTGCGAACGATGAAGCTCAAGGGCAGCGATACGATCACCGCCGCCAATCACGCCTTCGGCTCGACGCGGATGGCACAGTCTCGGGAAAAGGGCGTCGTCCGCGACGACGGCCGCGCCCACGACCTCGAGAACCTCTACATCGCCGACACCGGCATCTTCGCGTCGAGCCCCGCCGTCCACCCGAGGCTCACGGTGATGGCGCTGGCCGACCGCATCGCGCAAAAGATCGCGACACTGGGCTGAGCTCGAAACAGGGATCAGCGCCGCCGCGCGCCGCGCCCGCGCTTGACGGTTTCGACGCCGCACGCGCGGGCATGGCGCGCGAGCGCGTCGTCGAGGGCGTCCTCGTCGAGCTTGCGCGCCTCTTCACGCCAGAGGCGGTCCACGACGAGCGCGCCGTCGTCGATGCGTGCCTCGATCCGCCCGACGAGCTCGCCCCGGTGGAGGAGCGGGCACACGTACCAGCCGAAGCGCCTTTCGGAAGCGGGCTTGTAGACCTCCCACACGTAGTCGAAGCCGAACACGTCACGCACGAGCGCCCGGTCCCAGAGCAGCGGATCGAGCGGCCCGAGGATGCGCATCGCTCGATCGGGCTTGGCCACGGCGCGCTCGCGAAAGCCCGCTGGCGCGAGGTACCGGCGCGGCACGCCCTCGATCGTCACCGCCTCGATCGCGGCCTCGGCGACGAGCGCGTCGGGGAGCGCGCCGGTGCGCTCGTCGGCGAGCATCGACCACCACGGGCCGCTCGCCCGGGACAAGAGCCCCGACGCCTCGACACGCTCGACGAGCGCCCAGCGCGCGAAGTCGCCCGTCGCGTCGACCGCCGCCACCGACGGCAGCGCGCGCTCGGGCACGTCGTAGAGCTTGTCGCGAGCCGCTCTGGCCCGCTCGGCCGCGCGCGCGCGACCGGCGACCACGACGCGGCACCGCGTCCACAGCACCTCGAGCGCGAGCTTGGTGGCGCTCGAGGTGCCCTTCCAGCCCGCCCAATCCATCGGCTCGACGCCGCCGCGGTGCTCGAGGGCGCGCGCGGAGATCGGCCCGCGCTCGCGCACCTCCTCGAGGACCGCCTCGACGAGCCCCGCGTCGAGCTTCTTCATCCGCTCCGAATGGCGCCACCAAGGCGTCTCGACGGCCCGGTCGCGGTACCAGGGGAACGCGCTCGCCGGCAGGAGACACCGCTCTTTGGCGAAGTGCTCGAACGCGTGGCCGGGGTAGAGCGCGGCGTGGGTGTCGCCGCGGCGCGCGCCCTTGACCCGCGCGATCGCCACGAGATCGGCGTTCTGTCCGATCGCGTCGAGCGGGTCGAGCTGGACACACCGCAGGCGCGCGAGCATCGCGCGGATCGCTTCGTCGCGCGGCCCCGCCGCGAACCGAGCCAGCCCGAGGTGCGACACGAGGAAGCGGCGCGCATCGGCGCGCGAGATCTCCGGCACGGGCGCATCATGGCACCCGGCCCTCACCCTCGGAAGGGCTCAGCTCGCCATCTTGGTGGCCGCGGCTCTCACGACGGCTCGCATCCAAGCGCGGTCGCCGCGCCGGAACGCGCGATCTTCTTTGGCGACCTCGAGCACCGCGAACAGCTTGCCGCCGAGGTAAATCGGCGCGAGCGCGAGGCCCCGCACGCCGTCGGGAGCCACCCGCGACGCCGCGGCGACGGGCATCGGAACCGTGGGGTCGAAGCCGTCGAGCACCACCGCTCCACGGCGCGCGATCCGGATCGCTTCGTCGTCCGCGGGGACTTCGGCGCCCAGCCGATCGTGGCCCCCCGCGCCGAACACGGCGCGGGTCTCGAGCGCGCCCAGCGCTCGCCGCGGACGGTGAGCGAACCCAACGGTCGCCCGCGTCTCGAGCACGATGGCCTGCAGCGCGAGGGCGACGACCTCGCTCTCGTCCGCCGCATCATCCATCCACAACGTCGCGCGCAGCGCCGCGACCTCGGGCCCGCCGCCGGGCCGCCACGTCTCCGACGGCACCCAGTCGTCACCGCGCGCCTCTTTGGCTCGCCCCACCGCGCGCACCTCGCGGATCGTCTCGAGCGGTCGCCACGCGGAGAGCCCCTCGTGCCAGAGCGCGCAGCTCTTTCCGATCTGCCCGAGCGCGACCGCCTGGATGAGCCTCCCGGTGTCGAGCGGCCCCACCACGCGCTCGCCGTTCGTGACGTACCAGGCGCCCCCCTCGTTCGCTGCTGCGGTTTCCACGGATCGCATTGTTCCGAGGACCTCTCTCGAGGGCCAAGAAGCGAGGGGGCCGGTCCGGCCGAACCGCACCTATACTCCACGCGCCTTGCGATCCCTCGCCGACATCGACTGGTCGATCTGGAAGCCGACCGACGTGGCCACGCTCATTTTCGTGGTCGAGCCCGAGCGCATCTTGCTCATCCGGAAGAAGCGCGGCCTCGGCGCGGGCAAGGTGAACGGCCCCGGCGGCCGGCTCGAGCCAGGTGAGACGCCGCGCGACGCGGCCATCCGCGAGATCCAAGAAGAGCTCTGCGTCAGCCCCCTTGGCGTCGAAGAGCGGGGCGAGCTCGCGTTCCAGTTCGTCGACGGCTACGGCCTCTTTTGCCACGTTTTCGCCGCGAACGGCTACGACGGCACGCCGACCGAGACCGACGAGGCCACGCCGATGTGGACGCCCCTCGACGCCATCCCCTACGCCGAGATGTGGGCCGACGACGCGCTCTGGATGCCCCACCTCCTCGCGAGGCGGCGCTTCTCCGGCCGCTTCATCTTCGACGGGGACCGGATGGTCGACCACGCGCTCGAGATCGAGCGTCCCGCGCAGGGGTAACATTTTGGCACTCGGTGCCACTTGACACTCGATGCCACGGGGACTACCTCTGGAGCTCGAGGTCACCGCCATGCGCATTCCTTCCGAGGGGCTCTCCAGGTCCGACGTGTTTTCCCGGCTCGAAGCGGCCCGCGCCCACGACACGCCGTGGCGTGAGGGCAAGCTCTTCGCCTACGTGTTCGAGGACGGCCCTGCGATCGAAGAGGTCGGCAAGCACGCGTACATGGCCTACCTGACCGAGAACGGCCTCGATCCGACGGCCTTTCCCAGCCTGCTCCAGTTCGAGAACGACATCGTCGACATGGCCCGCCGCCACCTCGGCGGCGACGACCAGGTCGTCGGCAACTTCACGAGCGGCGGCACCGAGTCGATCATCCTCGCCATCAAAACGGCGCGCGATCGGTTCCGCAAGCTGCGGCCGGGGGTGCGGCCGCAGATCCTCGTCCCCATCACCGCGCACGCCGCATTCCACAAGGCCGGCCACTACCTCGACGTCGACGTCGTCATCACGCCCGTCGACCCCGAGAGCTTCCGCGCCGACCCGAACGCGATGCGTGCTCTCGTCACCGACCGCACGATGCTCCTCGTCGCCTCCGCATGCTCGTACGCGCACGGCGTCGTCGATCCGGTCCGCGAGATCGCGGCCCTCGCCCTCGAGCGCGGCATCCTCTGCCACGTCGACGGCTGCATGGGCGGCTTTCTCCTCCCCTACTTCAAGCGCCTCGGCGCGAGCATCACCGACTTCGACTTCACGGTGCCCGGCGTCACCTCGATGTCGATGGACCTCCACAAGTACGGGCTCACCCCCAAGGGCGCGAGCGTCGTTCTCTACCGTGACGAGGCCCTGCGCCAGCACCAGATCTACGCGTGCTCCGAGTGGACGGGCTACACGATGATCAACAACACGATCCAGAGCTCCAAGTCGGGCGGCCCGCTCGCGGCCGCCTGGGCCGTGCTCCAGTTCGTGGGCGAGAACGGGTACCGCTCGATCGCCGAGCGCCTCCTGCGCGCGAAAGATCGCTTGGTCGCCGGCGTCGCCGCCACCGACGGCCTGCGCGTCATGGGCAACCCCGAGATGAGCCTCGTCGCCTTCACGTCCGACGATCTCTCGGTCTTCGCCCTCGCCGACGAGCTCAAGGCGCGCGGCTGGCACGTGCAGGCGCAGCTCGGCCACGGCCCGTCGAAAGAGAACATCCACATGACGATCAACCCGGGCAACACCCGGTGGATCGATGATTTTCTCGCCGAGCTCCCGCGCGCGGTCGCCGCGGTGCGCGCGGCCGGCGGGGGGCCTCAGCCGCCGAAAGATCTCGCCGCGCTCCTCGCCCAGCAGATCGAGAACGACCCCACCGGCGAGGGGCTCGACCGCGTGCTCGAGAGCATCCTGGGCAGTGGGGGTCAGGTCCCGGGCAAGATGGCCGAGGTGAACGCTCTGCTCAACGAGCTGCCCGGCCCGATTCAGAAGCGCCTGCTCGTCGCCTTCGTGGGCAAGATGTTCACGCCCAAGGCCGGGGCGTGACCGAGCTGGGCCTCCGCGAGCGCAAAAAGGCAGAGGCCAGCGCCGAGCTCGAGCGCGCCGCCCTCGAGCTCTTCGCTCGTCACGGCTTCGACGCGGTGACCGTCGATCAGATCGCGGCCGCCGCCGACGTCTCGCGGCGTACCTTCTTCCGCTACTTCCCCACGAAAGAGGACGTGTTCTTCTCGCGCCGCCGCGCGCAAATGGACGCGCTCGCGCGCCTCCTCGCCGCCCCCGAGCCCGGCGAGACCGCGTTCGAGACGGTGCGGCGTGCGCTCCTCCGCCTCGCCGACGGTCACCTCGCCGACCGCGAGCGCATCCTCACCGAGCAGCGCGTCCTCGCCGGCGCGCCCGCCCTCGTCGCGCGCGATCTCGAATGGGACCGCCGCGCCGAGCGCGCCTTCGCGGCCGCCCTCGAGGCCGGCGCCAAGCGCGACGCCGTCAGCCGCCGCCGCGCCCGCGTCTGCGCCGGTGCGCTGGTCGGTGCATTGCGCGTCGTCATCGAGGATTGGGTCCAAAAGGGATGCCGCGGCGATCTACGCAAGGCGGGTGAAGAGGCGCTCGATTGGGTGGCGCCGCTGGCGCCCTGACCCCCGCATCAATCCGTCTGCTCCAATCGCCCCGCGCGGACCTTGGCGGTCTCGACCTGAATGACGAACGGCAACGCCGTCATGTCGAGCACGCCGCGACCGTCGTGCCGGAGGATGGCGACGGAGCCGGCGGCAAAGCCCCGATCGCGCGCGCGCAAGATCAATTCGAAGTCGTACGGGTAGGCGCGCCGGCCGTCGCTGAGGAACCCCTCGGGTCCGGGCCCGACGCTGGCGGCGACGAGCTTGCCGCCGGTGGCGAGGTTGGGGACGGCCCGGCTGGCGCGCGCATCGGTGAGATCGCCCACGAGGAGGTCGAGGTCGACGTCGCTTTCGTGGGGTAGCGCGGCGGCGAAGAAGAGGGGCTCGTCGCCGAGAAGGACGCCGACGGCTGCCGCCCAAGCTTCGAGCTCGATGTGGCGCGAGCGGTCCTGGGCGACGAGGGCCGCGGCCAAGAGAGACATGTCGGCGCGGATGATCTCCCGCGTGCTCACACCGGCGAGCCCGGACGGCGTGGCAGCGAGCAGTCCATCGAGAATTCGCAGCCCCGCCTCGGGCTCAGCGCGCAAGGCGTAGAGCTCGGCGACGGTGCGCGCGGCGTCGAGAGAGCCGGGCTCGAGCGTGAGGGAGCGAACGAGCCAGTCTTCGGCCCGCGCGCGGCCGGTCGCCGAGCCGAGGGACCGGAAGGCGGCCAGCCTCAGGGCGCCCGCGTCGCCGGGGGCGAGATCGACGATCGACGCCGTCGCGCGCTCGGCCTCGTCGCGGCGCCCCGACGCCGCGAGCGCATCGGCCAGGATGACGTAAGACGACAGCGCGCCCGGAGCGTCCCATCGCGCCTTGGTCGCGATGCGCAGCGCCGCCGCCGGATCGCCGTTCTCGATCGCGCGTAGGGCGCGCTCGACGTCTCCCAGCCACGGGCTCGGCGGAGGGGGCTTGGGGGGGCCGCTCTCGTATTGGCCGGCCATGAGGCCGCGGTGCGGCTTCTCCATTGGGCCCTTTCCGTCGGCGGGGGCGAAAGCGAGCGGATACGTGACCGTGAAGGCGCCGCCCGGCGAGGCGGGAAAGCTGAGCGCCTCGAACGCGCGCACGACGCACGCGACGAACGGCGGGTGCGGGATCTCGGTCTGGGTGATCTGCGCCACGCCGACCGAGCCGTCGCCGTCTACCCGGAACGACGCGACCACGCGCCCCCTCGAGCCGGGCCTCTGCCGGACCGCGTCGATGTAGCAGCCGCGGAATCGACCGAAGTTCTTGCGAATGATGTGCTGCACGATCCCCGGCGGAATGCGCCCCGGCGGCGCGGGCGGTGGAGGTGGCGCCGCGTCGGGAGCGTTGGCGGTGAGCGCGCGCGCGATCGCGGCCTCGTCCCCGCGCTCTTTGCGTTCGGCAGCGGCGTGTGCGGCGGCGGGGCTCACCCGCAGCTCGGTGCCCATCGGATCGACCGCGGCGCGGGCCTCCGCGGTCGGCATCGGACGCGCCGCCGCGGCGTATCGACCGAGCAGGGCCTTGCCAGCCTCGCGGGGCGGCAGCGCCGGAGGCAGCGCCCCGACGCGCGCGACGCCCGCCACCCACGACGGAGCTCCCGGGATCGCGTCGAACGACGGTCGCGGGGCGGCAGGGCCGGCCAGCGCCCCGACGAGCGCCTCGTCGGTGGCGTGGAGCGGGACGAGGCTTCCTCGTTCGCCCGACGCCTCGGCCGAGGCGTCCGAGAGCGCCGCGAGCATCGCGTCATCGCGTCCGCCCCCCGGAACGACCCAATCGACGCGGACTTGCGCGGGGAGTCGCCTGGCCGCGAGGACGAGCGACGCGCGATCGGCGGCGCCCGTGGTCGCCATCCCGTCCGTTATCATGACAATTCTGTCATATGTGTGCTCCCGCGCGCGATCGGCAGCCCAGACCAGCGCGCTGGACGGGTCGGCGGCGCCGAGCGCCCCGCGATCGCTCAGCGCGACCGCGACCGAGGGACCCAGCTCGCCGGCTCTGCCGTCGAACAGCACCGTCGGCGCGCCGTCGTACGCAGCAACCACGAGCGGCGCATCGGGCGGGAGCACC
>CALKVR010000510.1 GCA_938004815.1 uncultured Polyangiaceae bacterium
CGTACGCTCCGCGCGACTCGCCACCGACCTCGCTCGCTCTCGACGAAAACCATCCGGCTACCGTCCAAACGAGAGCTGGTGGCGCTTCTTACACGACGGCGGGGCCGTCGTTGGGCACCGACGCGCCGGGGTCGCCCGCGGCGATGTCGGGCATCGGCTCGAGGGCGGCGGCGAGGACTTGGGACATGTCGTCGGCGAGGATGAGCTCGAGCTCCGACTTCACGAAGGCAGGCACCTCGTCGAGATCACGCTCGTTGTCGCGCGGGAGGATGACCCGCTTGATCCCGGCGCGGTGGGCCGCGAACACCTTGGCCTTGATGCCGCCCACCGGCAGCACGCGGCCGCGGAGCGTGCACTCACCCGTCATCGCCGTGTCGCTGCGGACGCGGCGCCCGGCGAGGAGCGAGGCGAGCGCGGTGAACATCGTGACGCCTGCCGACGGGCCGTCTTTCGGGACGGCGCCGGCGGGCACGTGGATGTGGAGATCGGACTCTTCGAGCATGTCGACCCCCACGCCCAGCTCGTCGGCGTGGCTCTTCACGTAGGTGAGCGCGGCGCGCGCGCTCTCTTTCATGACGTCGCCGAGCTGGCCGGTGATCTCGAGGCGGCCCTTGCCCTTCATCCGTGAGGTCTCGATGAAGAGGATGTCGCCGCCGACCGGCGTCCAGGCGAGGCCGGTCGCGACGCCCGGCAGGCTCGTGCGCTCGGCCACGTCGTTCTTGTACTTGGGCTTGCCCAGGATGCGGCTCGCCTCGGCCTCGTCGATGACGACGCGGAGCTGCGCGTCGTCGGTGCTCTGGGTGGAAACGTTGCGAGCGACGTCGAGAGCGACGCTGCGGGCGACGCGTGAGATCTCGCGGTCGAGCTGGCGGACGCCGGCCTCACGCGTGTACTTGGCGATGATCACGGCGAGCGCGTCGTCGGTGACGGTCATGACGTCGGCGGGGATGCCCGCCTCTTTCAGCCGCTTGGGGATGAGGTGCTTGCGCGCGATCGCGAGCTTCTCGGGCGGCGTGTAACCGGACAGCTCGACGATCTCGAGCCGGTCACGGAGCGGCGCCGAGAGGGTGTCGAGGGTGTTCGCCGTGCAGAGGAACAGGACCTCGGACAGATCGAACGGCAGCTCCATGTAGTGGTCGGTGAACGCCTTGTTCTGCTCGGGGTCGAGCACCTCGAGCAGGGCCGACTCGGCCGCGGCGCCCCAGTGGTGCGAGAGCTTGTCGATCTCGTCGAGGAGCATGACCGGGTTCTTGGCCTTGGCCTTGCGCAGACCGTGGACGATGCGGCCCGGGAGCGCGCCCACGTAGGTGCGGCGGTGACCGCGCACCTCGGCCTCGTCGCGGACGCCGCCGAACGAGATGCGGACGAAGGGGCGGCCCGTGGCGTCGGCGATCGATTGGCCGAGCGACGTCTTGCCGACACCGGGCGGGCCGACGAGGCAGAGGATCGTGCCGCGCTCGCTCTTCGACAGCTTGCGCACGGCCATGTGCTCGAGGATGCGCTTCTTCACGTCTTCGAGGCCGGTGTGGTCGTCGTCGAGCTGCTCTTGGATGTGATCGAGATCGTCGTGGGTCTCGGCGCGGACGGCCCACGGGAGCGAGGCGATCCACTCGAGGTAGGTGCGGATGACGTTCGCCTCGGCGCCCTGGCCGCCGACTTGCTCGAGACGAGCGAGCTCGCGATCGGCCGCCTGCCGCACCTCGTCCGGGAGGTCGGCCTCGTCGAGCTTGTCGCGGAGGCGGCTCATGTCGTCGCCGCCCTTTTCGTCGCCGAGCTCTTTGCGGATCGCCTTGAGCTGCTCGCGGAGGATGTGCTCGCGCTGGTTCTTGCCGAGCTCTTTGCGTACGTCTTCGCCGATCTTCTGGCGGAGGTCGGCGAGCTCACGCTGCTCGATCACCATCGCGAGCACCTTCTTGGCGCGCTCGGGCACGTCGAGCGTCTCGAGGACCTCGAGCGCCTTTTGCGAGTCGACCCCGAGGAGCGACGCGATGCGATCGACCATCGGGCCGGGCTTGCCCGCGAAGCGCTCGAGCTCGTCGAACTGGCCCCCCTTGCCCGCGACGTCGCGGAGGGCGGCCGACAGCTCTTCGACCAGCACCTTGGCCTCGCCCGTCTCGGCGCGCTCGTCGGGCAGAACTCGCCCCTCGGCGCGGAGGAACGGATCGTACGACGTGACGTTGTCGATGGCGTAGCGGGTCACGCCCTCGACGGTGACGCGCAGGCCCTCGCCAGAGCGCTGGGTGCTGACGAGGCGCGCGACCACGCCGACCGAGTGGAAATCGGACGGGACCGGATCCTCGACCTTGGGGTCGCGCTGGGTGACGAGGGCAAACGCCTCACCCGGACGCAGGGCCTTGATGAGCGCGAGCGAACGCTCGCGCCCCACCGTCAGCGTCAGCGAGCTGTGCGGCAGGAGCACCCCGGACCGAAGCGGCAAGAGGGGGAGCGAAGACTCGGGCGAATCAGGGGAAACGGGCATTTCCAGTCCTCCAAGCCGCTCTGTCACAGGGCGGCGAAACGCGACAATGAACAGAACGTAACTTTGTTCATTGCTCAGTCAACCCTTGTACCGAATCATGAACGAGGATAGTTCTGGTTCAAGCCCGCTACCGTTCGAGCCGCGTATGTCCGACGCATCCCGCCGAGAACGCATCCTTGGGGTCGCCGAGCGGCTGTTCGCGCACTACGGCCCG
>CALKVR010000511.1 GCA_938004815.1 uncultured Polyangiaceae bacterium
CGAACGGCCCGCAGGCCGGGAGCGATCCGATCTTGCTCGACGCCGTGGGCTCGCGCGAAGCGCGCCGCGGCCGCGTCGGCCCGATCGTCGAGCGCGCCGCCGAGGTGTGGCTCGAGGACGTCCCAGAACGCGCTCCGGGCGGTGGCCGGCAGCTCGGCCAGGCTCGTCAGGTCGTCCGCGATACCCTCGGGGAGATCGAGCGCGTCGGTCGGCATGGTCGAGGCTTACGCGCGAAGGTGGCGGATCTCAAGCAGCGACCGGGCGCTTGCGCGGCCACCAGCGAGGCGCGAGACTGCGGAGGCGCGACGTGGGCGACACCGAAGGCAAATCACCGGGCGGCGCCGGGGCGGACGCGGACGCGGTGATGCCGCTCGTCTACCGCGAGCTGAAGAGCCTCGCCAAGCGCTACTTCCAGCGCCGCCCCGGCTGCACGCTGCAGCCCACCGAGATCGTCCACGAGGCGTTCCTCCGGCTGTCCGCAGGCCAGGGTGGCTTTCGTGATCATGGCCACTTCTGCGCCGTCGCCGCCCTCGCGATGCGGCAGATCCTCACCGACCACGCCCGGCGCAAGCGCGCCGACAAGCGCGGGGGGGGCGATGCGCCCGTGACGTTGACCGACGCCGTGCTCGCGCCCGACGGCGCGGCGCCGCTCGAGGCGCTCGACGTGCTGGTGCTCGACGAGGTGCTGCGCCGGCTCGAGGCGCTCGACGCCCGACAGGCGCGGGTGGTCGAGTACCGCGTCTTCGGCGGGATGACGGTGCCGGAGGTCGCCGGCGTCATGGGCATCTCCACGCGGTCGGTCGAGAACGACTGGCGGTTGGCGCGAGCGTGGCTCAGCCGCGAGCTCTCGAGCCGGAGCAGCCGGTGAGAGCCGACGAGCGCCACCGGCGGGTGACCGACCTCTTTCACGAGGTGTGCGATCTGCCCCCCGAGGCGCGCGTCGCCGTCATCGCCAGAGTGAGACGCGACGATCCGAGCGTCGCCGACGACGTGGAGGCCCTCCTCGCGCACGACGCGAGCCCCGAGGTCGACGTCGGCGCCGGCACCGTCCCCCGCGGTGCGGTCGCGCTCGCGGCCGCGGTCGCGAGCGCCATGCAGTCGTCCGAGCTCCACGCGAGCCGCGTGACCGTCGAGGGTTTCAGGTTGGAGCGCGAGATCGGGCGCGGCGGCATGGGCGTCGTCTTCGCCGCGACCGAAGAGGCCACGGGGCGCGCGGTGGCGCTCAAGCTGCTCAACCGATCGGCCGCGACCGACAGCCAACGGCGCCGCTTTCGGATCGAGGCGGCCGCGCTCGCGCAGCTCGATCACCCCGGGATCGCCCGCGTGGTTCGCGCGAGCGACGACACGGCCCAGCCCTTCATCGCGATGGAGCTGGTCGAGGGGGTGGCGCTCTCGGCGTTCGTCGCGGCGCGGCAGCTCGACGTGATCGGCCGGGCCGGGCTCCTCGCCAAGCTGTGCGACGCCGTGCAGCACGCGCACGATCGCGGGTTCGTCCACCGCGATCTGAAGCCGAGCAACGTCGTCGTCACGCAGGCGGGCCAGCCCAAGGTCCTCGACTTCGGGATCGTCCACCCCGTCTCGCCCGATGTGCCCGTCGAGTCCGCGCACACGGTGGCGGGTCACCTGCTCGGGACGGCCTGCTACATGAGCCCCGAGCAGATGAGCGGCGACCCTTCGGCGGTCGACGCGCGCGCCGACATCTTCTCGCTGGGGGTGCTCGCTTACGAGCTCTTCTCCGGGACGCTCCCGTACGGGGCCCGATCGATGGGGTGGCAAGGGGTCGCGCAGGCGCACTACAAGAACGACGTGCGCCCGCTGGCCGACGTCGCGCCCGACGTCCCCGCCGCCATATCCAAGGCGGTCATGCACGCGATCGCGCTCGAGCGAGACGACCGACTCGCCACCGCGGCCGGCTTCGGCGCCGCGCTCCGCGCGGCCTTGCCCGTACCCTCCACCCCGCCTCCGCCCTCGCCGCTCGCGCCTTCGTCTGCCCAGGCGGCGGCGCCGCAGAGTAGGATCGGCGGCGTGCGGGGCGACGATCGGAGCAGTCATCCGGACAGCCGAGGGGGGAGCGTCGTGTGGGGCGTCGCCGGCCTCGCGGCCACGCTCTTCATCGGCCTCGTCGTCGTGACGGTGCTCCTCGTACGCGCATGGGGAACGGCCAACGATCAGACCGAGCGAGCTTCGGCCGCGCGCGCCGACGCCGACGCCGCCCGCGCCGAAGCAGGCGCGGCGCGCGCCGACGCCGAGGCGCAGGCCGCGCGCGTGAAGGCGCTAGAGAGCGCAGCCGCAAGGGCGTCAGCGGCCGCCCCGCCGTCAGCGGCTTCGAGCGCCCCCGCGCCCGTCCCGACCCCGACGCTCACGGGCAGGCTGCCCGTCGCGGTGCCCCCCGTCCCCGCCCCGACCCCCACGGAGACTGCGCCCCCGGACGTTCCGTTGCCCCCCTCACGCGGTGAGGGGGGCGGGGGGG
>CALKVR010000512.1 GCA_938004815.1 uncultured Polyangiaceae bacterium
CTGCTCGTCGCCGACCTCGACGGTCTCACAGCCAGGGGTGGCGAGGGCGAGGACGAAGCCGGCGGCGAGGGTGCGAAGGAGGCGGGTCATGTTGGCCGCGCCCTCAGCAACGTGTGCGCCAGGCTCGCACCCCCTATTTTCTGCGGAGTTTTCCCGGGGCTTACTGGATCCGCCGCTATCCAGCTGGATCGACCCCATGTGACGACATCGTGGCGCCTCAAGGGAACAGGAGCCGGTGGCGGAACGGCTCGGCCTCTCGCTCGCGTTCGTACACGTGGCGTTCGTGGAGGCGGCCTCCGGCTCAGCTCCTCGAACCGCGCCGCGAGCGCGGCGCGCGAGCCGAGGGTCTCGCTCTGCAGCGACGCCCACGCCCCGATCTGGCTCTCGCGAGGCCGCGTCCGAAAGTAGGCGTCGCTCTCTTCGGCCGAGACACGCTCCACGTCGCCTTCGACACGGACCTGCTCCTCGGCTCGCTTCCAGTGAAGCATGAGCGCCGCGACGGGACGAGCGTCGAGCTCGCGGCCCTTCCGGCTGTCGTAGTTCGTGTAGAAGACGAAGCCGCGGGCGTCGGCGCCCTTCAAGAGGACGACGCGGGCCGACGGCGCCCCCGTCGCCCCCACGGTGGCGAGGGTCATGGCGTTGGCTTCGAACGGCTCGTTCGCGACGGCGCGCGCGAACGCGGCGGCGAAGATCGCGAACGGATCGCCGGGGTGAACGGGCTCGGTCATGAAGGCCACGTTGTACCGAATCGTCTAGGATGCCGCCATGGCGCGATCCAAGGCCCCCGGGCACGGCGTCTCCAAGAAGCTCCGCGAGCACGGCCTGGCGCGTTACCCGGGCGCGCACCTCAAGAGCCCGTGGCCGGGCCACTTGGATCTCGCAGTCAGGGACAAGACGTTCGCGTACCTGAGCGTCGACGGCGAGCCTTTCAGCATCTCGTGCAAGCTCCCCCAGTCGAGCGCGGCGGCGCTGATCCTGCCGTTCGCGAAGCCGACCGGCTACGGCTTGGGCAAGAGCGGTTGGGTCTCCGCGAGCTTCGCCGACGGGGGCGTCCCCGACATCGAGATGTTCGAAGCGTGGATCGAGGAGAGCTACCGCGCCCAGGCCCCGAAGAAGCTCGTGGCCGCGCTCGACGCCGGAGCCGGCAACGCGGCGCAACCGCCGGCGAAGAAGAAGCCGGCGGCCGCCAAGAAGCCGGCCGCCAAGAAGAAGCCGGCCGCCAAGAAGAAGCCGACCGCCAAGAGAGCGAGCTGAACAGTCTCTAATCGGCGATGTCGATCTTGGCCGCGCTCATGATCTCGAGCGCCGCCGTCTTGATGAACGCTTCGTCTTCACCCTCGATCATGACGCGCAGCTTCGCCTCGGTGCCGCTCCATCG
Source organism: uncultured Polyangiaceae bacterium (assembly GCA_938004815.1). Lineage (GTDB taxonomy): Bacteria > Myxococcota_A > Polyangia > Polyangiales > Polyangiaceae > Xiheicaenibacterium. The sequence goes on from CALKVR010000512.1 coordinate 1,379, forward strand.
AACGAGGACGCGACCGCGGTCGCCGAGCGCCTGCTCGATGCGGGACATCTCGGCCAGGGTGCGCGACATCGCGTCGAGCGGCACCCGGCGCGCGAACTTGGCGTTCTCGAGCACCTGAGGCACACGCGTGAGCGCGGCGCTCGCCCGCTCGGAGAGCGGCCGCTGCTCTTCGACGAGGAGGGCCGCGACCTGAAGGGCGGCCACCACGCCATCGCCGGTGGTGGCGTGATCCAGAAAGATGAGGTGCCCGGACTGCTCGCCGCCGAAGGTGAAGCCGCCCTTCTTCATCGCCTCGACCACGTAGCGGTCGCCGACGGCCGTGCGCACCACCGTGCCGCCGAGCGCCTTGACGGCGCGCTCGAGGCCGAGGTTCGACATCACGGTGGCGACGACGGTCGCGTGGGGCAAGCGCTGCTGTTTGAGGAGCCGCGCGGCGCAGAGGGCCATGATCGCGTCGCCGTCGACGATGTTGCCCTTTTCGTCGGCGACGATGACGCGGTCGGCGTCGCCGTCGAGCGCCACACCGAACGCGGCGCCCTCGGCGACGACGGCTTTGGCCATGTGCTCGGGGTGGAGCGCCCCTACCCCGGCGTTGATGTTCGTGCCGTCGGGCGCGACGCCGAGGGCGTGGACCTCGGCTCCGAGCTCTTCGAACACGGTGGGCGCGACGCGGTACGCGGCGCCGTGCGCGCCGTCGATGACGACCTTGAAGCCGTCGAGCGTGAGCCGCTGCGGGAAGGTGCTCTTGGCGAACACGACGTAGCGGCCGCGGGCGTCTTCGACCCGGACGGCGTCGCCGATCTTGTCGCCGGTGACGCGCACGTCGTCTAGCGCGGTGCCCTCGATCAGGGCCTCGATGCCGGCCTCGTCCCGGTCGGGCAGCTTGAAGCCGTCGGGCCCGAACAGCTTGATCCCGTTGTCTTCGAACGGGTTGTGGCTGGCGCTGATCACGACGCCCGCGTCGGCCCGCATGCTCTGGGTGAGCTGGGCGATGGCCGGGGTGGGGATGGGCCCCGTCAGCATCACGTGGCCGCCCATCGCGCAGATGCCCGACGCGAGCGCAGTCTCGATCATGTAGCCCGAGAGGCGCGTGTCTTTGCCGATCAACACGCGCACCGGGCGCGTCTTGCCCTTGCCCGCCTCGTACGCGATGGCGCGCCCGAGCCGGAGCGCGAACTCGGGCGTCATCGGGTGGAGGTTGGCGACGCCACGCACCCCGTCGGTGCCGAACACTTTGCGATCTGTCATGTCACTCTCGAAAGTTGACGTACTGGAGCTCGATATCGAACTCCTTGTCCTTGATGGCGGCGATGCAGCTCTGGAGATCGTCGCGCTTCTTTCCGCTCACGCGCACCTGCTGCTCGTGGATCGAGGCCTGGACCTTGAGCTTCTCGTCCTTGATCCACTTGACCAGCTGGCGCGCGTGGTCGGTGTCGATCCCCTCGACGATCTTGATCGACATCTTGGAGCCGCCCCTGCCGGTCGGCTCGATCTTGCCCACGTCGAGGTGCTTGAGGCTCACCTTGCGTTTGATGAGCTTCTCTTTGAAGACGTCGAGAATCGCCTTGACGCGATCGTCGGAGCCCGCCTTGAGGACGACGAGCTCCTTTTGGTGGTCGATCTCTGCCCCTGTCCCGCGAAAGTCGAAGCGGGTGGTGATCTCCTTCTTCGACTGGTCGATGGCGTTGTCCACCTCGTGCCAGGCGACCTTGGAGACGATGTCGAACGAGGGCATTCGCCGCGTCAGGGCAAGACGGAGACTTTGATCCGCTTCACGGGGAGGGTGCTGCCGCCGTTGTGCTCGGTGTACCGCAAGAAGTACGACCCGGCCGCGAGGTTCTGAGCAAAGACGTCGGTGGTGGGGTTGATGAGCGAGCAGAGGACGTCGCCGTCATCATCGTCCTCGCCGAGCAGGGTCCCGCCCGAGTCGTGGAGGTAGATGTGCGTATCGCCGCCGCCGCAAGTCACGCCGTCGGGCCCGACCACCTCGATCCGCAGGTCGGGGTTGCCGGCCGGGATGTCGATCTGGAACCAATCCTCGTCGTTGACGGGTGTGATCGCGGCTTGCACGTCGACGCACGTAGCGAGGACGTTGGCGGCGCCCTGGGTGTTGTTGGGCTCGGTCTCCGCGCAGAAGCCTGCCTCGAACGCACAGGTCGACGAGCAGCCATCGCCGTCGCTCAGATTGCCGTCATCGCACTCCTCGGGTGCCTGGATGGCGCCATCACCGCAGCCGGGCGGGAAGATGTTGACCTTGAGCTGATAGGGCGCCGAGGTGCCGTTGTCGCCGAACTCGTGAACGGCGAGATAGTAGGTGTCGGCCATCAAGTTCGCCGCGCCGCTGTCCGAGTTGTTGATGATCGAGCAGGCGTTGTTGCCGTCGTCGTCATCGTAGGCGAGCTGGGTCATCGCGCCGTTGAACAGATAAAGCGTCGAATCGAAGGAAGCGGGGCAGCCCATGCCCGTGATGTCGACCACCTCGGCCTGGACGCGTGAGCCGTCGACCGCCACGATGACCTCGTAGTAGTCGACGTCGGCCACCGGGGTTATCTGCCCGTTCCAGAACAGGCACGTGAGGTCAGGATCGGCGGTGGCGATCGAGTCGTTGGGCTCGCTCTCGATGCAGACGCTGCCCTCGTACTGGCACATCGAGTCGCAGCCATCGCCGTTCATCGTGTTGCCGTCGTCGCACTCTTCGCCGGACTGCACGGAGTTGTCGCCGCAGACGGGGGTCACGGTGCAGTCGTTCTCGCAACCGTCGGCTGGCGTCATGTTGCCGTCGTCGCACTCCTCACCGAGCTGGACGATCATGTCGCCGCAGACGGGGGGCTGGACCACGATGTCGAGGGCGTAGTTTTCGACCGCCGCGGGCGCGGACACGTAGATGTAGTAGGTGCCGCCGCTGGCGAGGGTCGCGAGGTCGGGGTCGGCGTTGCCGTCGAGCGTGGGGCAGAGCTCGGTGGCGGACGTGGCGAGGATGAGGTTGTTGTGGACGCCCTGGATCGACATCGTCGCGTCGGCGGGGCAGCCGCCGTAGCCGTCGCTGATCGCCAGAGACATCGTCGACCCGATGGGCGCGTCGACGCTGAAGACGTCGACCGCACCGGCGACCTCGATCTCGGCGTAGAAGCCGTTGGTCCCGTCCTGGAAGGCATTCGCCTGGCCGGGACCGTCGTTGGGCTCGGTCTCGATCACGTAGTTCGGGGGCGAGCCGCCCTCGTTCATACCGCCCATGCCGCCCTCACCGCCCATGCCCCCGCCGCCGGAGCTCTGCGACGACGAGGTCGCGCTCGTGGACGCCGTCGAGGTCGACGAGGACGTGACCGACGTCGTGGTGGAGCTGGAGGTAGACGACACGGAGGTGGTCGTGGTCGCGTCACCGCCCGCGCCGCCGCTGCCCGAGTCGTCGCCGCAGGCGACGAGGGCGATCGGGGCCGACACGAGGAGCCAACCCGCCGTGCGGCGAGCGCGGTTCAACGAAGGAAATGAGGGCGAAGACATGCGTTCGTTCTCCAGCTTTGGGGCACCAAAGAAGCCAGCGTCCTAGCAC
>CALKVR010000513.1 GCA_938004815.1 uncultured Polyangiaceae bacterium
AATCGGATGTGGCGCCAGATCATCGCCGCGCCGGCGTGGATGCCGCCCGACTCGACGCCCGAGACCGATTTGCTCCACGAGGCCGAGGACGGCACCGTCACGCTCAAGCGCGACCTCATCCAGCCCGGCTATCGCAACGCTTACGGGCTCGTCATGCTCATTCACCACGAGCAGACCGAGGACAAAGAGGGTGAGGTCGCCTGGAACGATCATGGCATCCGCACCCACGGCTCCGTCGACTACCGATCGATCAAGAACGGCACGAGCCACGGTTGCCATCGCCTCTACAACCAGCTCGCCCTCCGCCTCAGCGGCTACCTGCTCGAGCATCGCAAGACCGTGCGCAAGGGCAGGATGCGCGCGGGCTACCAGCGCACCCTCGAGTACAACGAGCAGACGATCGAGGTCGAGGTCCCGAACCGCGGCTACCTCTACGAGCTCGATCCCCCGGTGCCGATCAAGGTGCTCCGCGGCAACGTGATCGGCGACACCGACAAGCCGGTCTCGAGCATCCCGATCGCGACGGATGGTGTGGCAGGGTGAGCGCTGGGGTGAAGCAGCTTGCACGGCCTCGTGCAAGCGCTTGCACCGAGTTGGCTGCGTCGGGCTGGATTTTCCCTGGATCGTGCGGGGCACGCCGCTTGCGATGCGCGCGGCCCCATGAAGACGAAGCACGCCTCGTTGCTCGGCCGCAGGAAGACACTAGCGCTCGCCGGATCGACGGGCGCCTACGTCCTCTTCGGCAACCTCGGCTGTGGTGACGACGCAGGGCTCGACGGGATCGGTGGCGGTAGCACGGGACCGGGCGGCCCGGGGAGCTCCAGCACCGGAACCGGCTCGGGGCCGGGGAGTAGCAGCGCATCCACTGCGGGCACGGGCTCCGGCGGACAGGGCGGCGAGGGAGGGGGCGGAGTCGGTTGCGGCGGCGCACCGCAGGTCGGCGCGTACGCCGACCTGAACCTGGCGATGTATCCGGTCTACTCGATCGACATGGCGCTCCAGGACTATCCGCAGTGGACGGCGCACCCGGACTCGGGCGAGGTCCGGGTGCACGAGGTCGGGATATGGTGGGACGGCGGTGATGCGCTGAGGACGCATCCGCCGACGGTCGAGCAACGGGGCAGCGGTATCGGCGGCTCACCAACCTCTGGCGCGACGCGACGCTGGCGATCCGCGAGCTGAACCTGAGGTTCGAGTGGCAGGCGGGGCCCGAGTACTGCTCACGGACCAACCAGAACCTGCCCAAGTTCGTCATCGCCCACGCGTCGAACGAGCTCTCGCCGAGCGCCGAGATCGCAGCGCGGCCGATGCTTTATTGGGCCGAGATGGTCACGTCGGACACGGCCGCGTTCAATCGGCCTGACACGCTCGTCATTTGCCCTGCGCAGGGAACGACGCAGTCGTGGTCCGAGACCGAGTACTCGGAGACTGGCACCTTCTATCCGGACCAGATCCAGCCCGTGTACTTCGCCGATCAGGCCGGGCGGTTCCAGGGCAAGGCCATCATCCCCGCCTCCGAGATCGTCACCATCGAGATGCGGATGCTCGCGATCGCGACCGCCGAGCACCCGCGAGGGCTCATCGCCGTCCGCGTGTACTGCCGAAATGGCGAGGTCTTCGAGCGCGGTTGCCCGTGGGACCGCGACGAGAACGAGCCCGTCGGGGTCAGCTACCTGAACGAGATCCAGATGTTCGGCGGCGGCTACTACAACAACGAAAACCCCCACCACGAGAACAACTTCACCCGCATCGGGGGCCACATCACGCTCGCCGCCAACTGCGGCGGATGGCTTGGACCCCGCGCCGGGTTCGTGGAACCCTGACGGCTAGAGGGCGGCCACGAACGCGCGGCCGAACTCGAGCGGGGTGGGGCGGTCGCGCCAGTTGTGCGCGGTCGCGGCGCGCATGAGCTTGATGAGCGCGGCGGGGTAGACCTTGAAAGGCTCGAGGTTCTCCATCGGGTCTTTTCGCATGTGGGCGATGATGCGGTCGCGCGGCTCTTGAATCTCGTCGAAGAACCGGCGGCCGGTGGTGACGTTGTAGATCGTGCCCGCGAGGGCGTAGACGTCGGCTCGGCCGTCGAGCTCGACGGGGTCGAGGACTTGTTCGGGCGCGATGTAACCCGGCGTGCCGGCGACGAACTTGCCGCCGACCTCGGCCGCGACCTTCATCGCGCGCACCATGCCGAAGTCGATCACGACCGACGAGAGCGGGTGGGTGTGGGCGGGGTCACGGTGGGGCGGCTCGAACTTCTTGTCGCCCTCGAGCGGGAGCCGCAGCCAGATGTTGGCCGGCTTGATGTCGCGGTGCACGAGGCCGGCGTTGTGCAGGGCGGTGAGCCCGGCGCACGTCTCGACCACGACCTGACGGAGCTCGAAGAGCGACATGAGGCCGACGTGCGAGTACTGCTGCAGATCGGCGCCGATCAGGTACTCGAGGACGAGGTACGGGACGTTGTCTTCGACCCCGCGATCGATGATGTTGGCGACGTTCGGGTGATACAGGCCCGCGAGCGCGCGCGCTTCGTCGATGAACGATGCGAGGATGCCCTCACGCTCGACGTCGTTGGCCTGCGCGAGCGCCTCGCTCTTGGGGATCTTGAGGACGAAGAGGCGATCGGCGCCGGGCTTGCGCACGAGCCACACGCTGCCGATGCCGCCCTCACCGAGCCGCTTGATGAGCTCGTAGCCGCCGATCTTGGCGAGCTCCTTTTTCTTGGGGGCCGGCGGGGGAGGCGGCGTCTTGCGTACGGCGGCGATCACGGCCGCTTCGACGAGCTGCGACACCATCGGCCCGAGCGAGGCGAACCAAACCTCGAGGAGCGCGATCTCGCGCGCGCGGATCGCGCGCGAGACCACCGACGCGAGGCGGCGCGCGTTGACGAGCTCGGGGTCGTCGCCGCCGTCGCTCTTCTGCGGCTTGTGTCCCGCGAGCGAGTCGTCGGGGATCGCGTGGAGAGCACGTACCGGATCGGCGAGCGCCGCGCGCAGGCGCTCGGACGCGGTCACGAGCTCGAGCGACAAGGCGTCGAGGTCGGCGTGCCGCCCGCTGGCCGGCTCGAAGCTCGCGAGCGCCGACGCGAAGCCTGCGAGCGCGGCCGCGAGCTCGGTGCCGGTCGTCTGCAGCTCGCCGAGGGCCTGCATGACGAGCTCGGCCCACTCGCCATTCGGGGTGCCGGCCGAGAGCGCGGCCCGCGTCGCGTCGGCGAGGGCGCAGCACTTCTCGAGCGCGCCCTCCGCGATCATCGGAAGGGCGGTCGCGAGCTGTTGAAGGATCGCGGGCCGATCGATGACGAGCGCCCACCACGCCGCGAATGGGCCGAGCCACGCGACGTCGTCGACCTCACCGAGCGCGGTACCGCGGGTGGTGTCGACGAGGCGCCAGAAGAGCGCGCTGAGCGCGTTCTTGAGGGGGGACGGCAGCTCGCGCGTGCCGTCGACGAGGCCGTCGAGCTTCCGTAGCCAGAGGCACGTGTCGTGCGCGGTGGGGCCGCGGCCTGGGCCGAGGTCGCGCTCTTCACCGCATGCGTCGAGCGCGTAGCCGCCCAGCTTGAGGGCGAGGACCTCGAGAGCGAGATCGAAGCCGTGGTCGGGGCGCTCGGCGTGGCGCCGCTCTTCGACCAAATCGAGCAGCTCCGCCGGCGCGGCCGCGATCATGCGCCACGTCTCCTCGAGATCGGGCTCGGCGATCGGATCACCGTCGGGGCGGGTCGCCAGCATCGGGCCCCACAGGCGGAGCGCGAGAGACCGCGCGCAGCCCTCGACTGCGCTGATCGCCGCCGCGCGGTGCCGGAGCGAGCTCTCGCCGAGCACGATCCGCCGCGCCTCCACGAACGTGGGGGCGAGGGTCTCGGCGAAGCGCGACGCGCGGGCGTCGGCCTCCTCGTCGTCGTACTGGGCGGCGAGGCGAACGAGGTTCTCGATCCCGAGCTCGATGTCCAGCGGATCGCGCTCGGCGGTGTCGATCGGATCGGTGACCGCGATGATCTCGAGCCAGCGGCGCCACTCGTCGACCTCGTCGGCGATCGCGCGGCGAGCCATCTGCCGCAGGCGGCGGTACGGTGCTTCGAGCTCCTGGCGCTTGACCCCGCGACGCCAGAGCGACGCGAGCCCGCGCGCGAGGGCGCGCGCCGACACGGCGTCGGGCTCGCCATCGAGGATGCGCGACGCGAGCCGGTTCCAGATCGCGCGCTTTTCGTAGAAGAGATAGGGCGTCGCGGCGGCGACGGCGGCGAGCACCCACGCGTCCTCGGCGGGCGTCTCGATGATCGAGGTGAGCTCGTGTCCGAGGAACGAGAGCCGCTCGCCCGGCAGCGACGCGAACGCGGTGAGCGCTCGCTGGCGGAGGACGGCGGATGGGCCGTGGACCCAGTCGAGGACCGTGCCCTCGAGCATCTCGAAGTTGCCGGCGAGCCGCCCGAACGAGCGCGCGGCGTGTATCCACACCATCGGCTCGGGGTGGAGAAACAGAGGTTGGAGCACCTGCAGCGTGCGGCCGACGAGCTGCGGATCGGTCATCGGAGACATGCCGCACGCGGCGACCTCGAGGCAGCGCGCGGCGAGCACGCGCCCGCGCAGCGAGCCGCGC
>CALKVR010000514.1 GCA_938004815.1 uncultured Polyangiaceae bacterium
ATCGGGCTCGCGTCGGTGCCGGTCGTCGGCTGCTGCGTCGCGGGGGTGCTGGTCGTGTACGGGCGCCGCTTGCGCGTCGACGAGCACGTGCGGATCGGCGACCACACCGGTCGCATCGTCGACGTCGGGCTGGTCGACTTCACCATCGAGGACGCCGACGGCAACGAGGTCCGCCTCCCCTACCTGCTCACGCTCGTACGACCCGTCGCGCTCTTGGGCGCGGCCCCCCGTGTCACGGTCCAGATCCCGGTCCCGCGCCAGGGCGCCACGCAGGCGCTCGTGGACCGGCTGCGTGGGGCGATCGCGGGCGCGGGCGACGATCCGCGGGTCGCGATCGAGGCCGTCGACGTCGCGACGGTCTCGCTCTCGCTCAGCGTCTCGAGCGCCTCGCCCGAGGCGCGCGGGCAGCTCCACGTCTTGGCGCTGAAGGAGCTGGAGACAGGCGGTTCGGGGCCTGGCGCATGAGCCCGGTGGCGGCCCTCATGGGCCTGCTCGCGCTCGCTTACTTCGGCAGCATGCTCGTCGGCGGCCGCGCGATCCGCGGCTACGGCCTCCCTTCGGGGACCGAGTTCCTGATCCTGGGGATCTTCATCGGCCCCAAGTTCCTCGGCTTGCTCACCCGCAGCGGCCTCTCGAGCTTCGAGCCGCTCATCCTGTTCGGGCTCACGTGGCTGTCGATGACGATCGGCCTCCACTACGGCTTGGTGGGCGACCGGCGCGTGGCGGCCCGGCGGATGTTCGCGGGGCTCGGCCTCGCGCTCCTCGCCACCGTCACGACGGGCACCGTCGCGCTGCTGTTCACGCTCGCCCTGACCGACTTCGGCGCGCTCGACGCCGCCGTCCTCGCGCTCGGCTGCGCCGCAGTCTCCACCGAGACCACCCGACACGCAGTTCGCTGGGTGACCGAGCGCTACGGCGCGACCGGGTCCGTCTCGGAGCTCGTGGCCGAAGTCTCGGAGGCCGACGACCTCGTCCCCATCGCTACGCTCGCCGTGCTCTTCGCTCTCGTTCCGCAGACCGACGCGGTCGCCCTGCCCCTCCCCGCTTGGGCGCTCGTCCTGGCGACGATCGGCGCGGGCGGGATCATGGGCGCGACCTGCGCGTCGCTCGTCGACATCGAGCCGCGGTCCAGCCAGCGGTGGGGCATCGTGCTCGGCGCCATGCTGCTCACCGCGGGCACATCCATGCGCCTCGGCCTCTCTGCGATCACGGCCGCATTCGTGATGGGCCTCGTCGCCGCGAGCCTGATGCGCTCGCGGACGCTCGTCCTTCGGATGGTGGCCCCGACCGAGCGCGCGGTGATGGTCCCGACCTTGGTCGTGGCGGGAGCCTGCGTCACCATCCCTGATCTACCCGGTTTCACCGCTATCGCGCTCGGCGTCCTCGGCGCACGCGTCGTGGCCAAGCAGGCGTCGGCTCGGCTGCTCACGCGCACCCAAGAAAAGGCGATACCGCGCACCAGCCTGGGCCTGGGTCTCTTGCCGGCAGGCGTCCTCACGATGGCGGTCGGGCTCGCGTGCGCTCTGCGGTTCCCGGGCCCCGTCGGCGACACGATCCTCGCCGTCGCCGCGATCCACGTCGTCCTCGGTGAAGTCGTCGGGCCCGCGATGCTGCGCCGGGCCCTTCGGCTCTCGGACGAGGTCCCCGCGAGCGCGGCTGCCACGCCCATGCCGCGCCCGCGCCCCAAGCCCGCCGAGCGCCCCCGGCGCGGCTCGCGCGGCTCACGCGGCTCGCTCGCCGGCAGCCGCTCCTCCGACCCGCGAGGGACGTCGTGAAGGAGCGCGCGTCGTGAGCGCGGCAACGCAGGGCAAGGGCGTCGGCGCGCGCCTCGTGCAGGCGGCGGCGCTGCTCGTCGTGCTGGGCGTGCTGCTCCTCGCGATGCAGATCGCCCCCGAGACGCGCAGCGTCGTCGGCACCGTCGCCGGGCTCGGGGTGCTCCTCTTGGCCGGCACGTTGATGAGCGAGCTGCTCGAGGTCCTGCGGCTCCCCCACATCTCGGGCTACCTCGCGGCCGGCTTCATCTGCGGCCCCTACGTGCTCCACCTCGTCGACGCCGAGACGGTTCATCGGCTGCAGCCCGTCAACGGCCTGACCGTCGCGCTGATATCGCTCGCCGGCGGCGCCGAGCTCAAGGTCGACCTGGTGCGGCGCACCGCGCGATCGGTCCTGGTCGCGACCCTGGTGCAGAGCCCGCTCGTCTTCTTCGTCGTCGGAGCCGCGTTCCTCGCCCTCGCACCCTACACGCCGTTCGCGGACCTACCTCCACGGGCGATCTTCGCGGTCGCGGTCCTCTGGGCCATCCTCGCCGTCTCGCGCAGCCCGACGGCGCTGCTCGGCATCTTCTCGCAGCTGAGGCCCAAGGGGCCCTTGGCGGAGTTCTCGCTCGCGTTCGTGATGTTCTCGAACTTGGTCGTCATCGTCATGATGGCCGTCGGCATCGCGCTGGTTCGACCGCTCCTCGACAGCGACGCGTCGCTCTCGCTCTCGAACCTGGGCCTGCTCGGGCGCGAATTGCTCGGTAGCGCGACGCTCGGGATCACCCTGGGCATCGCGCTCGCCGTCTACCTCCGCCTCGTGGGCCAGAACCTCCTGCTCGTCTTGCTCGTCTTGGGCGTGGGCGTCTCCGAGCTCCTTCGCTACATCCAGCTCGACGCGATGCTCGCGTTCCTGGTCGCCGGGTTCGTGGTCGAGAACTTCAGCGCGCAGGGCCCGAAGCTGCTCAAGGCGATCGAGAACACGGGCGCCGTCGTCTACGTCATCTTCTTCGCGCTCGCGGGCGCCCACCTCGATCTGCCCGCGCTGAAGATGTTCTACCCCGTCGCGCTGACGCTGTGCCTCGTCCGCTGCGTCGCCACGTGGGGCGCGGCCGTCGGCGGCAGCTGGTTCGCGCGCGACCAGCCCGTGGTCCGGCGGTGGGGGTGGTCGGGCCTCGTCGCGCAGGCAGGCCTCGCGCTCGGCCTATCGACGGTGGTCGTTCGCGCGTTTCCCTCGGTCGGGATCGAGTTTCAGACGATGGCCATCGCGGTCATCGCCATCAACGAGGTGATCGGCCCGATGGTGTTCAAGCTCGGGCTCGACAGAGCGGGCGAGTCGCGCTCCGGCGACGAGCCCGACGCCCCGCCGAGCTCCACACGAAATTAGGCCGCGGTCACTCTGCGGCCGGGTCGCCATCTCGCTTGAGCACGCGCACGGGGCTGAGAGCGGGGAGCGTCATGTGGACGCGCCAGCCGCCGTCTTCGTACACGCACGGGATCTCGGCCCGCTCTTCTTGCAGCAAGCCGATCGCGGTGACGGTCGCGTAGGGCCCCTCGATCCGCGACGAGAGCTCGCGCGCCTCGAACCGGCTGACGAAGCTCGCGGGAGCGATCATGAGCTCGGGCTCGATGCGCTTGCCGCTCGCATCCTTGTAGCGCTCGGCTCGCTCGGTGAGCTCGGCGCGCGCCGCGTTCGAGAGCAGGGCAAAGGCGGCCTTGGCCTCGGCCTCGTCGCCGTCGTGGTAGCGGTCGAGGTGGATGGTCAGCTCCCGCACCGCACCCTCGGGCGTCGCGTTCGGCTCGGGCCGACTGCACGCTGCAAGCAGCAGCGCGGCGCACACCCCCCGCGCTCGCGAGGGGGGCCGGGGGGGTGAAACGGCAGGCATGATCGGTCCGGGCGGAAGTGCGGCGAGACGCTAGCCCGGAAACGTCTCCGCGAGCGCACCGATCTGACGCATCGCTTCGTAGACGACGATCGACGCCGCGTTCGCGAGGTTCAGCGAACGCACCGCGCCCGCGGTGGGGATGCCGAACACGGCTTCGGGCCAGCGGGCAAGGAGCTCCTCGGAGAGGCCGACGCTCTCTCTGCCGAAGACGAGGGCGTCGCCGGGCTCGAAGCGCGCGTCGAGGTAGGACCGCGTCGCGCCGGCCGAGAACAAGCGCAGCCGCGACGCCGGATGCGCGTGGACGAAGTGATCGAGAGTCACGTGCTGCTCGAGCTCGACGAGGTGCCAGTAGTCGAGGCCGGCGCGGCGAACCGCGTGCTCGTCGATGCGAAAGCCGAGGTGGCCGACCAGGTGGAGCGGGCTCGCCGTCGCCGCGGCGAGGCGACCGATGTTGCCGGTGTTCTGCGGGATCTCAGGCTCCACCAGGACGATCCGCAGGGGCGGCGTCACCGGGCGGCAGCGGAGGCGCGGGCCGGCGT
>CALKVR010000515.1 GCA_938004815.1 uncultured Polyangiaceae bacterium
GCGATCGCCGCACGCCGGCGCCGAGATCGAGGCGACGAGGACGAGGATGCGCGGCGGCTTCATGGGCCTCCGACGAAGGCGGCGCAGAACGCGCGGTGGAGATCGATCTCGGGGTCGTTACCGGTCGCCAGCTCTTTGGGACGGTAGCCGGTGACGATCTCATCGATGACGATACTGTCTTGTTCCAGCCGGAACCGGTAGCGCCAAGCCTTGCGAGCCATGCGGTAGGTGCCGTCCGGCTCCTTGCGGATCCGCCGGTAGGGGTGCGGCTCAGGGCCGGCGGCGAGGACGGCCTCGACGCCTGCCGTCGGGTCCGCGCCGCTTCGATCGATCAAGAAGGCGCGCTGGGCGGCGGCTCGGGGCGCCCAGACGACGGTGAAGCGCGGGCCCGGATCCGCGGCCACACCGTCCGCCGGCGCGTCACCGAGCCAGCCTTGGTTCGCGTCGGTCACGGCGTCGGTGTAGGCGACGTAGGGCTTGACGTCGAGCACGGGTGTTCCGTCGATCAGATCGACGTCGAGCACGTGGAGCACGCTGCCCTCGACCCGGAGGAGCCTCACGACGCTGAGGCCGATCCCGTTGGGCCGGTGAGGCGAGCGCGTCGCAAGAACCCCCCGTTTGACCTTGCTGCGAGGAGGCAGCACCTTGGGTCGCCAGTGGCCGTCGTTGAGGTGAAACGAGAAGAGCACCCAGAGGTGCGACCAGGTCTCGATCCCTTCGAGGGCGTGGACCAGCTCGGGCAAGAGCTCGATCGTCCCGGCGACGCCGCGGGCAGCGGCCGACTGTCGGGGCGCGCTGGCCTTGTCGGGAAAGGGAGTCCGGGCGACGCCGATGGGGCGCACCGCGAAATGCTCGGTCGTGGGACCATCGAACACAGGTCGAGCGTATTCTCGATCGTTCGCGGATGAGCAAGGCCAAAGACCACGTCCCGGCCCTCGATGGGCTCCGCGGCCTCGCCTTGGCCGGCGTGCTCGCGTTTCACGCAGGCGGCGCGCTCCCCGGCGGCTACCTGGGCGTGGACCTCTTCTTCGTGCTCTCGGGGTTCCTCATCACGCGGCTCTTGCTCGTCGAGGCGAGCGAGACGGGTCGCATCGATCTGAAACGGTTCTGGCTGCGGCGCGCGCGGCGTCTCGTCCCCGCGCTGCTCCTCTTGATGCCGGCGATCGCCCTCTACGCGCGCTTCGTGGCGCGCCCCGACGAGGTCCACGGCATCCGATGGGACGCGCTCGCGACGCTCGGCTACGTCGCCAACTGGCGTGAGGCGTTCGCGTCGGGCAGCTACTGGGAGATCTTCACGGCGCCGTCGCCGCTCCAGCACACCTGGAGCCTCGCGATCGAGGAGCAGTTCTACGTCGTGTGGCCGCTGGTCGTGCTCGCATGCCTGCGCGTCGCGGGGCGTCGCGGGCTCGCCGCGCTCACGCTCGCGCTGGCCGTCGCATCCGCGACCGCGATGCTCGCCCTCCACGCGCCGGATCGCACGTCGCGCGTCTACTTCGGCACCGACACACGCGCGACGGGCATCTTGCTCGGCGCCCTATTCGCGATGGCGATGAGCTGGCGGCCTGGGAGCATCGGCGCCTGGCTCGGCTCGGACACGCGTCGCGCGCGCGTGCTCGATGCGATCGGCCTCGTCGCGACGGCGACGATCGGGTGGGCCTGGCTGCGGATGGATGGCGAGCACCCGCTGCTCTACCGCGGCGGCTTCTGGATCACCGAGGTCGCTGCGCTGGGCTTGATCGCGTGCGCGCTCGCGGCCCCGGCGAGCATCGTCGGCCGCGCCCTCGCGTTCGCGCCGCTCCGCTGGCTCGGCCTCATCAGCTACGGGGCCTATCTCTGGCACTGGCCCGTGCACCTCGTGGTCGACGAGGCGCGCACGGGTCTCCACGGCGTGGCGCTCGAGGCGGCGCGCTTCGCCGCCACGATCGGCCTCGCGCTGGCGTCGTACCTGCTCGTCGAGAAACCGATCCGGGCCGGTCGCACAGTCGTGGCGCGTTCGCCGGCGATCGCGGGCGCAGCCGTCGCCGCCGTCGTCTCTGCGATCGTCGCCGGCACGCTGCCACGACCCGTCCCGCTCCATCTCGCTCACGTGATGGAGGAGCGGTGGGTGCGCCTCGCCGTGCAGGGCCAGGCGCCCGCGCGCATCCGCGTCGCCGTGCACGGCGACTCGACCGCCAATTCGCTCGGCTGGACGCTCCGCGGGTTGCGCGACCCCGGGCTGACCGTCCTCCTCGAGGGCGATGACGGCTTCAACGTGATCAACCACGAGCCGAGCCCGTGGCCCCCCCGCGAAGCCGACGTCCGCGTCGTCGTCCTCGGGGGCTCGTTTCTCTACGGCATCCGCGTCGACGGCAAGTGGACCAAGGCGTGCCACCCCGAGTGGAACCGCCGCTTCGAAGAGCGGCTCGGCAGCTGGCTTTCGGGCGCTGGCTCGCGGAGCGAGCCGCTCTGGGTCGCGACCGTCCCCTACCCTCTCGGCCGCTACGATACGCCCGCGTACCGCGCAGAGGTCGACTGCATCAACCGTTCGGTCCGCACCGTCGCCGCGTCCCAGCACCTCCGCGTGCTCGAGCTCGGCGACATGCTCTGCCCGGGCGGCGCTTGCCGGCGAGCCGAGGGCGGCGTCGAGCTTCGCCCCGACGGCGTTCACTACGATCTCGAGGGTGCGCGCGGGCTCGGCCGCGAAGTGCTCGAACGGTTGGAGCAAGGTCAGCCCAAGGGTTGAGGTGGGCGTGCGCACGGCCCTGAAACGGGCTACCACCTACGACTTGAGCATCCGCGACCTCCTCCCCGCCGGCGCGCGATTCGCCATCGAGCGCGCGCTCGAAAGGCCCCTCAGCTACGGCGCGCGATTTCTCCTGGCGCCGGGCCCCGAGCGTCGCGCGCTCGTCATCCTCGGCGAGACGCACTTGAAGCTGGGCGGCGCGGCCGATCTGGGCAAAGAGGTCGTGCGCCGGTTCGACATACGCGGGGTCGAGACGTTCCAGCGCGACCGCATCTTCGGCGGGCGGCTCCTCGGCCACGTCATCATGTTGCCGCGCGCTCTCTTGCGCTTCGCCTCGCTCGGCACCGTCAAAGACAGCACCATCACCGAGGCCAAGTCCCTGACGCACGGGACGACCGTCGAGATCGAAGAGGGCGCGAAGGTGCCGCTCTCGCTCCACGTGGCGTCCGTCTACCTCATCGGCTTCTTCACGGTGGGCTACGCGATGCCGCTCTTGCTCGCGTTCGGTGGCAAAGCGCCTACCCTGCGCGCGATCACGCGCGCGTTTCAGCGTCACACGCTGGGCGCGCTCCCGGCTTACCTGCTGCGCAACAAACCGTGGGCGTGGATGCTGTATCCCCCCATCGCGATCCTCACCGCCCGAGACGTGATCATGGCCGAGGGCATCGCGCGCCTCTTTCGCGAGACCCCAGGGCGCGGCGCGGTCGTCGTCGTCGTCGGCCGCGCCCACCTCCCGGGCCTCACGCGCGAGCTGATCGAGAAGCACGGGTTCTCGCGAGCGGAGCTTTGAGCGCACCACCCTGCAAGGACACCTCGAACGGGCGCTCGCGCGGCTCACTCATCCGACGAACCGAGCACCTCGAGCAGTAGCTCTTCGTCGACGAGACCGTCGGCGCAGAGCTCGAAGGGGACCGGATGAGGACCGACGCGGCAGAGGAGCTCCTCGCGCAGGGAATCGGCGTCTGCGCCGATCAGCTGGATACGACCGTCAGTGTGCTCGACGACCGCGGCAGCGCGGCCCTGGAGATCGCGAACCCGTGCGATGCGCCGGCCATCGCGCGCGTCGAGGATGGCGGTGCCACCGTCGGCGAAGGGGTCGAACACGAGGTGCCCGTGGCCGGACAGCGTCGCGACCGGGTCGAACGGGCTCGCCTCGTGGATTGGAGGCAGGCCATGCACGGCACCGATGCGCGTGACCACAGGTCGGCCCCCCGCCCAACGGACGACGTGCAGCTCGTCGTCGCAGTGCAGCAACGCCGCCTCACCGTGGTGGCTGGGTCGGACCCTGCGGATCGGGCATGGTGCGTCGAGCGGTGGGTGGAGAGCGCGACCTCGCGGATCGAGGCGAACGATGCCCGGGCTCGCGGAGACGAGGTAGGTGCCGTCGCCGCTGTAGGCCAAGGCGCGAGTATCGTCGAGGGGATGCCGGTCGCCCGGCTGAGCGAACGCCAGCGCGAACGCCTTCCGACCGTCCGTCACGACAGCGTGCTCGGCGTCGGGCGACAAGGTCAAGAGCAGTGTCCGGCGCGTTCCCTCGAGCGTGGCGAGCCGCTCGGTCTTGCCGCTGCGGGGATCGAGGACGTCCACGTACATCTCGGCTCCGTCCGTCGTGCCGAGAAGGAGGCGCCCGGTGCGATCGAATGTCAGCTGCTGCACGGCGTGGGGTCGACCGTGAACGGCGACCGCGGGTTGCCCGATCGCCGAGGCCACGTAGACCTGTTTGCGTAGGACCGCGGCGACGCGCGTCCCGTCGTGCGAGAGCGCGAGGGGGCAGTTGTCGCAGACTTTTTCGGTCCGGACCGTCGTGAGCCCTTCTGGGTGGAGCACCCGGATGAGGGTGTCGACCTTCGACGCGCTTGCTAGGGCGTTCCCCGCGCCGACCGTCCGGAGTGGGGGTGCCCCCACGACCGCGGCGTCGACGACCACTTTGCCGTCGGTCAGATCGACCACTTGCATCTGGCGCTCGTCCATCGCGAACACACGTGCGCCGTTCGAGACGATGGCGCTCCCGAGCATCTCCGGCTCCAAGGAATAGTGTTCGGTAGCGAGCCGCGACGAGATGGCCTGCTTCGCGAGCTCTCTGCCCGAGGGCAGCTGCAACGTGACCGTCCCCCTGTCGGTTCCCGACACGACGAGCTCGTTGCCGGACGCCGAGAACGCCATCCCCAGAAAGTCGATGCCATCCGATGCCACCTCGAGCTGGCTCGACTTCTTGCTCGTGCCGTCCCAGATGGTCACCCCGCCCAGAGA
>CALKVR010000516.1 GCA_938004815.1 uncultured Polyangiaceae bacterium
CCTTCAAGAAGGTCTTGGCCAGCCAGTAGACGATCGCGGCGACGAAGCCCGCCGCGAGCAGATAGAACAGCACCTGCCCGAGAGCGGCGAGCCAGCCGGGGATCTCGATCTTGGTCGGCTCGGGCTCGGGCGGCGGCTTGCGTGAAGATTCGGAGCCATCGCTCCCCGAGCCGCTCTTGCCCGAGCCACTGTCGCCCGAGCCGCTCTTGCCCGAGCCGCTGTCGCCCGAGCCACTGTCTCCTGAACCGTCGTTCCACCCACCGCTCGCCGAGCCATCGTTGCCGCTCCCCGAGCCGCTCTTCTGGGATGGCGGCCCGTAGTCGGTGTACTCGCGGCCCGTCTGTTCGCGCGGCTCGACGTAGCTGAGATCGGGTCGCGCCTCGCCCTCGCATGCCCGGGGGAACGAGGGGCAGACCTTGCTCGCCCGACCGACGAGCGGGCAGTAGGCGCGCTCGGCGTTCGAGAGGGGGAACTCGTCGCGCGCGCAAAAGCCGTAGCCGTCGCCACGGAGCGTCTCTTTCACCATCTCTTCGACGCGGGGTGGCGTGCGGTCACCGAGCGCGTGCCCGACCGCGGGCCAGGACGCGCACCCGATCACCGCGCACGCGGCGATGCTCCGAGCGGCTCCACGAGCGCTCATGCGGCCACCCGGCGGTTCGCGTCCTCGCGGGCGAGGATGGCCATGAAGCGCACCTGGATGTCCCAGCCGTCGCTCCGCGTGCGCGTGTCGATGTACTGGAGAAACCGCGCGGTCGCGATGAGAGGGGTCGATACGAACAGGCCGAGGAGCGCGTACGGCGTCACGCCGTCGTCGAGCAGCTTTCCGAGCGGCGCGCCCGCGCCGAACAGATCATCGATGATGCCCTGGCACATCAGCTCGGCGCCCAGCACGCACGCGACGCGCACGGTGAGCCACGAGAAGAGCGCGCCCGCCGCGTCGCCGCTCCGGGACATGACGAGCCGCTTGCTCCGCGTCCACGCCTCGCTCCACTTGGCTTGTTCGAGCACGCTCGCCTCGGTGACGAACACGGCCTGCGGGGCCACGATGAACAGCGGGATGAGGAGCGGCAGCGCGGCCAAGCAGAGGAAGAAGAGCTTGGTCAGGAGCGCGCCGGTGTACGAGAGCGCGCGTCGACCGACGAGGCGGAGCGCCGCCCGGGTGGTGAGGTCGTCCTTGAACAAGAGGCGGCTGGCCGCGACCGTGAACGGCGCCTCGAGCCAGATCGCGAGCCCGATGGCGACGCCCCAGATCGTGAGGGCGTCGAGCCCGCCCGCGTAGCGCAGCAAGAGGACGAGCGCGAACGCAGGCAGGAGCGTCGCGAGCGCGAGCCGCGCGTAGACCGCGAACGCGAACGAGAACACCACGCGGAACGCGAGGTCGACGACCTCGGCGACGCCGCGGGGGCGCAGGACGACCGCGGACTCGGAGAGCTTCATCCGCCCCCGTCTCTCGCGGACGCCGCCGCCGTGAGGAGAGGCGCGCGGCCGCGGCCGCCGAACGCGAAGAAGCCGACGATGAGGAGGAGATTGAAGACGCCGACGCCCCACTTGATGGGCGGAGGCACCGAGGACGGAGACCAGAACGCTTCGATCCCCGCGGCGATGACGAGCATCACCGCCGCGCCGGCCACCTGCGCGACGATGTCGCGGCGGTGGCGGCGAAGAGAGCCGAACCGGGTGAGCCCGTCGGTGGCGACGAGCGCGTAGCCCATCTGCAGACCCGCGCCACCCGCGACGAAGATCGCGATCAGCTCGAAGCCGCCATGCCCGCACATGAACGTCCAGATGTTGGCGCCGTAGCCGGCGTGCATGACGGTGCCCGCCTGCGTGCCGATGATGAGCCCGTTGTAGACGAGGAAGTAGATGCTCCCCAGCCCGAAGACGAGACCGGTCGCGAAGCATCGCAGCGCGATGCCGACGTTGTTGAACACGTAGAACCCGGCCATCCCCGCGTCGACGGACTCGGCGCGACCGCGCGACAGGCTCTCGCTGTACGCTTGCTCCATCCCCTCGATGACGGCGCGGGGGAGCACCGACTCGGAGAACGCGCGCGAGGCAAGCGAGCCGAAGAGCCCGACGGCGGCCGGTATCAAGAACAGCGCGCACGCGAGCCCGAACAGGCGACCGTTCTTGCGCAACGCGACCGGAAAGTCGACGAACAGCAGCCGAACGAACCCCGAGACGTGGAGCGGCCGCGGCCCGTAGAGCACGTTGTGCGTGCGACCGGCCACGCTGTTGAGGTAGCCCATCATGTCGGGCGTGTAGCGGGCCGCCTCGGCGTGGACGAGGTCGTTGCATGTGGCGCGGTAGAGAGCGGCCACGCGCGAGAGCTCTGCGCCATCACGCTTTCCTGGCAGGCTGATGAGCCGATCGAGCTCTTCCCAATCTCGACGGCGGGCCGCGACGAACTGATCTTGCGGGATGATCAAGGGCGCCCCGCGGGGTGGGTCGGGTGGTGCGGTCGCCAGGCCGCAGAGCCGAAAGGCGTGGGGCCCTGCGGAGGGGGCGAGGGCGGCCGATGCTCGGGCGCGGCGGCGACGCCGCGCGCGCGCGCGAAGAGCACCTGGAGGAAACGGAACGGGTCGCGGATCGAGCCGATGCCGACGCGGGCCCCGAAGGTCGGCGCCACCATCTCGGCCAGCTCGTGCACCCGGAGCGGGGGCAGCTTGTGGGCGCGGCGCAAGAACAGCTCGAGCGCTTCGATCTCGTCGCCCGACAGCGGCAAGCGCTGGGGCAAGCTCGCGAGCTCTCTGGCCGTGGGCGGTGGGTGGATCACGAGCGCTTGCTCGACGAACACGCGCTCTTCGACGACGACCATCGTGCCCGCGGCGAGATCTCCGAGCCGGCGAAAGCGCGGGTCGCGGCCCATCGTGACACCACCGACGACATAGGTGGGCGCCTGCAAGAACGGCACGGCCGGGATGGGCTGCCAAGCGGGCCAGAAGTCGACGGACCGGAGCAGGTTGCGGATCAGGCTCTGCCCCACGCGGAGGGGGTGGCCCGTGTCGGAGAGGACGCGCAGCGAGAAGACGCGCTTGCCCAGGGTGCGGCCGCTCCAGGCCACCTCCCAAAGCACGTAGTAGAACCACTCGACGACGAACCAGACGAGGAGCACGACGCCCATCGAGAGGCCGGGTAGATCCCCGACCAAGCCGCCAATCCCCGCGACGATCCAGAACACGACGATGATGGCGACGCGAATCAGCACGTCGATGAGGTAGGCGTAGAGGCGCCGGCCCGGGCCGGCGACCTGGTAGCGAAACCGTACGTGCTCCGGCGTCTCGACCTCCGTCGTCGTGTCGAGCGGTCTCTCGAGGCGCGGCTTGCCCATCGGCCCGGACAGTTTACCCGCCCTCAGGCGAGACGGGGGTTGTAGCCACGCAAAATCCCGTAGGGCTTCGGCCAAGGCAGGTCGTACCCCTGCGCCGTGGCGGCGTGGCGGACCCAGTACGGATCGAAGAGCTGCGCGCGCGCCAAGAAGCAGATGTCGGCGCGCCGCGCGGCGAGCACACCGTTGACGTCGGTGTACGACGAGATGTTGCCCACCGCGGCGGTGGGCATGCCGAGCTCGCTCTTGACCAGCTCGGCGAACGGCACCTGATACAGCCTGCCGTACGCGGGGCGCTGCTCGGGCACCGTGCTGCCGCTCGAGACGTCGATGAAGTCGCAGCCGGCGTCTCGGAAGAGGCGCGCTGCGGTCAAGAGGTCGGTGTCGCTCGTGCCGCCGGGGGCCCAGTCGCTGGCGCTCAGCCGAACGCTCATGGGGAGACCCGCGGGCCACACCGCGCGCATCGCGCGGAACACCTCGACCGGATAGCGCGCGCGGTTCTCGGCCGAGCCGCCGTAGGCGTCGGTGCGGCGGTTGGTGAGCGGGGAGAGGAACGTGGCGAGGAGGTAGCCGTGGGCGCAGTGCAGCTCGACGAGGTCGAAGCCGGCCTCGAGCGCGAGCTCGGTCGAGCGGACGAAGTCGGCCTTCACGCGATCCATGTCGGCCTGCGTCATCTCTCGTGGCACCGGGTTTCGTGGCGACCAGGGCAGCGCCGATGGGCCGATGAGCTCCCAGCCGCCGGTAGGGAGCGGGATGTCTTGACCCTCCCACGGCTCGAGCGTCGAGCCCTTGCGCCCGGCGTGCCCGATCTGGATGCCGATCTTGGCCGGCGAGTGCTTGTGGACGAAATCGACCACGCGTCGCCACGCGCCCGCGTGCTGAGCGGTGTAGAGGCCCGCGCACCCCGGGGTGATGCGGCCATCGGCTGACACGTCCGTCATTTCGGTCATCACCAGGCCCGCACCGCCCATCGCGCGGCTACCCAGATGCACCAGGTGAAAATCGTCGATCGTGCCGTCTTGGGCGCTGTACATGCACATCGGCGAGACGGCCACGCGGTTGGGGATCGCTATCTCGCGCAGCTTGAGGGGCACGAACATGGGCGGCCGCGGCCGGCTATCGGCGGCGGGCGCAGGCGCCCCTGCCGCCCGCGCCGCCTCGGCCTCGAAATCGCGGTCGACGAGATCGACCAGCGCGGGATCGCGCAGGGCGAGGTTCTCGTGGGTGACGCGGAGGCTCCGCGTGAGGAGCGCGAAAGAGAACGTGAGGGGGGGCTTTCTCACGTGGCGCTCGGTCTGCTCGAACCACTCGAGGCTGACCTGGGCCGCGCGCTGCACCGACTCGGAGGGCGGCCGGCGCTCTTTTTCGTACGCGTCGAGGCAGGAGGCGACATCGCCGCCTCGGTCGAGGGCGGCCCGGAGCGCGATGGCGTCTTCGAGCGCGAGCTTGGTGCCCGACCCGATCGAGAAGTGCGCCGAGTGCGCGGCGTCGCCGAGGAGCACCATGTTGCCGTGGTGCCACCGCGCGTTCCTCACGACGGGGAACCTGCGCCAGATGGAGCGGTTCACCAGGAGCGGGTGACCGGCGAGCTCTTCTTTGAACACGTCCTCGAAGAACCGCGCCGTCCCCGCCTCGTCGTCCTCG
>CALKVR010000517.1 GCA_938004815.1 uncultured Polyangiaceae bacterium
CGAGCCAGCCGAGCACCTCGGCGCCGTAGGCCTCGGCGAGCGCCTCCGCGGCCGATCGCACGTCTCCACGCGCCAGGGCGGAGCTGACCGCCTCTTCGACGGGCGCGGGCGACGTCGCCTCGACGGCATCTCGCATGACCGATCACCCTACGCCCCGGGCGCCTCAAAGCACCTCAAACCAGCCGCGCCTTCGCTCACGATCCGCCTCGGCGGTCATCGACCACGCCGACCATGACCGTACCTCGCCGCCCGATGCCGCTCGCTTCCTCCGCTCTCGTTCTGGTGCTCGCCGGGTGCGGCGACGACGGCGTCGACCCGAGCGGCGGTGGCGGCAGCGGCGCAGGGCCCGCGAGCGCCTCGTCGTCGGCGAGCTCGAGCGCGAGCAGCGGCGGCGGGGGCGGTTCTGGTCTCCAGGTCGTGTGGACGCCGTGTCCGCTCTCGAGCGACGACGCGACCGGCGACGACGCGCTCTGTGCGACGATCCCGGTGCCGCTCGACTGGAACGACCCGGACGGGGCAAAGATCGACTTCTTCGTGAAGAAGGTGCCCGCGCAGGAGCAGCCTCCGCGCGGGCAGCTCTGGCTCCTCAACGGCGGGCCCGGCTATTCGGGCGCGGACTTCGAGCCCGGGGTCCTCGCGATCACGGTCGACATCTACCTCCCGGATCACCGCGGCACCGGGCGCTCCAGCCGGCTCTCTTGCCCGGCGCAGGAGAGCGACGCGAGCGAGGGCGGCTACTGGGTCACCGACGATGAGCTGCCGGGCTGTCTCGACGCCATGAAGCTCGAGTGGGGCTCGAACGTGTCGGGGTTCACGACGACGAACGCCGCGCGCGACATCGGCGAGGTCATCGAGGCGACACGCCAGCCGAACGACGCGATCCTGATCAACGGCGGCTCCTACGGCTCGATCTGGGCAAACCGCTACCTCCAGCTCTACCCGGATCGTGCCGACGCGGTCGTCCTCGACGCCTTCGCGGTGGGGCTGCTCCTGACGCGGGACGACGTGTTCTTCGATGATCTCGGCCGGAAGTGGATGGACGCGTGCGGCGCCGACGCGGCGTGCTCGGCCAAGCTCGGCGCCGACCCGTGGAGCGCGATGACGCAGGCGATCGCGTCGCTCGAGGCGGGGGCGTGCCCCGGTATGGAGGCGGCAGGGTGGAGCCGCGCCGAGCTCCACACGTTCTGGTCGTTCTTCTTCTACACCTGGGAGTATCGGTCGCTCATCGCGCCGATGGTCTACCGGATCGCCCGCTGCGAGCCTCGCGACGTCGCGGCCATGCAAAACCTGCACGATGCCTTTACCCAGCCCCAGGAGCCGACGGCGGCCCAACGCTACTTCTCGATGCTGCTCAGCACCCACGTCATGCTGAGCGAGCTCTGGGAGGACCCGCCGCCCAGCACGGCCGAGCTCGAGGCCATCCAGGACGGCGCCAACGTCGCGCATCGGATCGCGGCGCGGGCGCAGGCGCTCTACGACGCGTGGCCCCGCTACCCCAAAGATGTCTGGGTCGGCGATCTCGCCGAGACCCAGACGCCGGTGCTCATGATTCGTGGCGGCTTCGACTTCATCCCGATGAGCGCGATCCAGCCGGCCGTCGACCACTTCTCGAGCATCGGCACGTTCGTCGAGGTGCCCAGCGCGCCCCACGGCATCTACAACGCGCCCCAAGCGGGCGGGGGCCCTCCGTGCGGGGCCGTGATCCGCGCGCAGTTTCTGGCCGACCCCACCGCGACGCTCGACACATCGTGCCTCGCCGACGTCGCTCCGCTCCCTCTCGTCACCACCCCCGGGCTCTCCAGCGCCGCGTTCGGCACGTCGGACCCGTTCGACGGCACGCCCGCCGGGGCGAGCCTCGTCACCCCCGAGCTCGCGCGGGCGGCCGGTGAGCTCGCGCACTTTCGAGCGAGCCGGCGCGGCCGCTAGGTGCCTGGTGTCTTTTTGGCTGCTCGGGATGAGCCGAGCGCAAGAGCGGGAGTAGGTGATTTCGGATCGGTGTGCTCGGAAAAGACCGCTCAGAAGGTGGCTGAGTGGTTTTCGTCGAGAGCGAGCGAGGTCGGTGGCGAGTCGCGCGGAGCGTACGACCGTACGCGAGCACGCTCGACGCCGAGATCGCGAAGCTATCGGCGAAAAACACCAGCCACCTAACCCGCGCGTGACTTGTACAGGGCCTCGACGAGCTCACGCTCGCTCCGGCGCGGCGCCGGGATCGGCAGCGGCGCGGAGCCGATGCGCTTGAGAAGCAGCGCGCGCGCCGGCTCGTCGACCACGTTCTCGAGGTACTCGAGGGCGGTCCCGCGGATCGCGGCCTCGGTCCCGGCGAGGGCGCGACCGGCGAGGGCGAGGGCCTCGGGGTCGGCGAACGCCGTCAGGAGGGTGAGCGCGTGGACGATCACCGGATCGAGGCGCGCGGTGATGGGGGCGGGCAGGGGAAGTGTCGTCTCGGAGGGAGGGATCGAAGGCCGGATCGACGTGCGGGCCGAGCGCCCCTCTTCGGCGGCGCGCTCGAGCGACTTGGCGATCAGATCGCACACGTCTGCCTTCGACGGCGCGAGCTCGGGGACGGCGCGGGCGAGCTTGGCGAGCGCGCGGCCGGCGGCGAGCCGCACCTCCATGCTCTCGGCATCCAGACCGCGGAGGATGGCGTCGCGCGCGCGCTCGGTCTTGGCCGCAACGAGGAGCGCGGGTACGCGCGCGCGCAGGGCCCGGCTCTCGCGGCCATCCACGAGCGCGTCTTCGAGCGAGCCGGTGGCCTCGGCCGCCACCGCCTCGATGGCTTGCTCGGCGATGCGCCCGATCGTCCTGTCGGCGACGAGCGGCAGGGTCAAGCGCACGAGGCGCGGCTCGATGCCCGCCTCGAGCACGGCCCGGATGCGCCCGGTCTCGCCCGAGAGCAAGGCGAGCGCCGCCTCCGCGCGGGGGTCCTCCGCCTTCACCTTGATCGCGATCGGCTCGAGCGGCGGCGGCACCACCCCGGCCGAGCGGGAGGTGGTGCGCTTGGGATCGACCCCGGAGGCGCCGGCCGAGAGCAGGTGCGCGGCGCGGTACGCCTCGATCTCGCGAAGCAAGTTCTCGCGGTCGAGCGAGTGAGTCGTGTCGGTGAGGGTCTTGCGGGTGGTCGCGTCGAGGGCGGCCTCGTCTTGCGCGAGCTCCACCGCGCCCGCGCGGAGCGCCTCCTCTAGCGCGCCCACGTACCCGCGGTGCAGGCGCGGCAAGAGGGCGAGCGCGCCGAGCGCGATCACGCTCGCGGCCGCGAACGGCACCACCGTCGGCATCGCTGGCCAGACCGCCAGCGCCGCCAGGATGATCCCGCCCCCGAGCGCGTCGCCGAGGCGCGTCGCGGCGACGTCGAGCACCGTCTTGGCGGCGCGCTTGGTGCCGGGGGCCAGGGGGGTGAAGTAGAGCTCGTAGCCGGAGCGATACAGGCTGTTCGAGAGCGCGGTCTCGGCGCCCCGGACGCCTGCCACCGTGGCGATCATGGGGATGAGCGCAGCGCCCAGGCCGCCGATCGCGACGAACGCCGGGAGCAGCAGGACCGTGAACGTCAGGCCGTAGCGTGTCAGGAGGCGCTGCCCCGCGAGCGATTGGATCGCGAACGTAACGACGCTGGTGAGCGTGTAGTACCAGCCGAAGAACGTGACGAGCTGGCCTTGATCGCCGAGCTCGGACGCGACGAACGCCTTGAGGCCGTAGTCGAAGAACGCCGCCCAGGCCGCGGCCAGCAGGGCGAGCCCGCCGAGCGCGAGCAGGTGGCCCTGCTTGAGGACCGACGTGAACGAAGCGGTCGCGTGCTCGTCGTTGCCCCCCTTGGACGGCGCTCGCCGCCGACCGACGCGCTCGACCGCGAGCGCGCCCACGACGCTGGCGACGGTGAGGAGCACGAGCAGGCCGTCGACCCGGTAGCGGATCCGCAACTGTCCCTCCTGGGGC
>CALKVR010000518.1 GCA_938004815.1 uncultured Polyangiaceae bacterium
GCTGATCCGCTCCCGGTATCGCGTCGCCCCCCGCTACGCACGCGGGCTCGCCAGGGGGCGCGAAAGGCAGTCGCGAGAGGATCGCCTCGGTCTCGGCGCCGGATGCGTTGCGAAAGTCGCCGATCTTGAACGCCGCTTTCGAGCTCGTGTCGCCGCGCACGTTCCGGCAGACGGTCGCGAGCTGGTAGACGGCGCCCTCGCGCACGGCGTCGGCGAACGCCTCTTGCCCCATCGCGCAGGTGGCCGGCGACGGGTGCGCGAGCGCGACGCGGCCGGCGTGCGTCCGAAAACGGTAGCGCGCCCAGCGGCGCGCGGCGTCGTCGGCCGACGAGTCGAGCGCGGCCGCGAGCTCGAGCCGCCTCTCGACGGCACCCGGGGGGTCGTAGCGCGCCGCCTCGGCTCCGCGCGCGAGGTGCGCGATCATGATGTCGGAGACATGCTGGGAGAGGGGCGGCGCCATGTGGGCGACCACGTAGAGGTCGAGCCCCGTCCCCGGCGCGTCTCCGCCGGAGTCGATCGCGCGTGCCCCGACGAGCGCGAGGAAGCAGAGCAGCGTGCCGGCCACCCAGAGCCCGATGAGCGTGCCGGCCATGCCCGCGATGGCGAGCGTCGGCGACATGCGGAAGGCCGGCATGTCGTTGGGGTCGAGGCCGAGGCGGGTCGCGCGCCGCGCGTGTCTGGCCGCGTCCCACCGGCGCACGAGGCGGGGCGCGAGCAGCGCCGAGAGCGCCGCGGACACACCGAGGAAGACGAACGGCCCGTACGGGTAGAGCGGATGCACCTCGGCCACGACGCGGTCCTTGCGCGCTCAGCATACTGCTACGCTGCGGCCCGCGATGAGCGACCGAGAGAACGAGTACGACTTCTTCGTGGTCGGGGCGGGCTCCGGCGGGGTGCGCGCGGCGCGGTTCGCGGCTGCGCTCGGCGCGCGCGTCGGCGTCTGCGAGGACGCGGCCCTCGGCGGCACGTGCGTCAACATCGGATGTGTGCCGAAGAAGCTCCTCGTCTACGGCGCACACTTCGCGGCCGAGGCGCGTGAGGCCGCGGGTTACGGTTGGGACGTCCAGCCGCCCGCCCACGACTGGTCCCGCCTCATCCAGAACAAGAACCGCGAGATCGCGCGGCTCAACGGGGTCTACGAGCGCCTGCTCGAGGCGAAGGGCGTGCGCATCCACCGCGGGCGGGGCAAGCTCGCCGGGCCGAACGAGGTCACGATCACGGCGCGAGACGGCGGCGTCACGACCGCGCACGCCAAGACGATCCTCGTCGCGACGGGCGGCCGGCCCTCGCGGCCGAGCATCCCGGGCGGCGAGCACGTGATGGTCTCGGACGACATGTTCTACCTGCCCGCGATGCCTCGCCGCGTGCTCATCGTTGGTGGCGGTTACATCGCGGTCGAGTTCGCCGGCATCTTCTCGGGGTACGGCGCCGCCGTCACGCAGATCTACCGAGGTGGCCTGTTTCTCCGCGGGTTCGACGGCGACGTTCGAAAGCACCTGGCCCAGGAAATGCGAAAGCAAGGCGTCGATCTCCGGTTCCACCGCGACCTCGTCTCGGTCGAGCGCCGCACCGATGGCAGCCTCGCGTGCAAGCTCGACGACGGCACGGTCCTCGAGGTCGACGCGGTCCTGGCCGCGATCGGGCGCGTCCCCAACACCGAGGGGCTCGGCCTCGATTCGCTGGGGGTCGCGACCGACGCGCGCGGCGCCGTGCGCGTCGACGACCGTTTTCGCACCTCGGTGCCGTCGGTCTACGCGATCGGTGACGTCATCGATCGCATCCAGCTCACGCCCGTCGCCCTCGCCGAGGGCATGATCGTCGCGCAGAACCTGTTTGGCGGCGCCGACCGGCGGGCCGACTACGACGACGTCCCGTCGGCGGTGTTCTCGACCCCCCCGATCGGCACGGTGGGCCTGACCGAAGAAGAGGCGCGCGCCGAGCACGGCGCGATCGACACCTATCGATCGACGTTCACGCCGATGAAGCAGACGATGACCGGCCACGACGACAAGGTGCTGATGAAGCTGGTCGTCGATCGGGCCTCGCAGCGCGTCGTCGGCGTGCACGTCGTGGGCCCCGACGCCGGCGAGATCGTCCAGGGCTTCGCCGTCGCGCTCAAATGCGGCGCGACCAAGGCACAGTTCGACGCCACCATCGGCATCCACCCGACGGCGGCCGAGGAGCTGGTCACGATGCGCGAGAAGTGCCCCGAGCCAGACCACGCGCTCGACGTCGCGCACAAGGACCCGCCCCGCGTGCGGCGCATCGTTCACCACCGGTGGACCGACGGCCAAGGCTGACCGACACCGTCTACTCGAGCCGCGTTATCTCGCACTCCTCGGCGGCCCCGCCCTTCTCGAAGCTCACGACGTCGCCCTGATGCGCCCCCACGAGCGCGCGCCCGAGCGGCGACGAGGGCGTCACGACGTGGACGGTCACCCCGCCCTGGGTCAGCCGCACGCCGCCGCCCGCGGGGGCGAGGAACACCACGCGCGAGTCGTCGCCGGTCTCGAGCCAGACGACCGCACCGAGAGCGATCGGATCGCCGGCGCCCAACGTGCGCAGCTTCATGGCTTGAACGCGGGCCAGATCGGTCTCGAGCTGCTCGACCCGCATCGCCTGCCCCCGCGCGACGTACGACGCCTCGGTCGCGCGCATGTCTTTGTCGCCCTCGGACTTGGCGTCCTCGTGCGTCACGCCCTCTTGGCTGACCTTTTGCGCAGAGGCCAGCTTGTCGCGCGAGGCCGTGAGGTTGGCGACCAGTTTTCGGTGGAGGGCCGACTTGTCCATCGTCCGCGTAGGCAGAGGGACGTTACCATCCCTACCCGATGACGACGAAGGGTCCGGCCGATCCCAACGATGAGCTCCCGCCCACGCCGCTCGCAGAGCTGGTGAAGGCGGCCAAAGAGAAGATCCAACCCGAGGTCGATCGCCACGGCCCCGCCGCGACGCGCGCCATGGCCGCCGTGGTGCGCGACCTGAAGGGTTTGCCCGAGCTCTCGGTGAGCCGAGAGAGCGCGACCCGCCTGCGCCTCGCGCGCAAGGGCAAGGTCGGGTACGTCGTCATCGAGTACCTGCCGAAGATCCTCGCGATCGAGGTGAGCGTTGGCGGGTTCAGCGATGACGACCCGATGGCTCCGAAGTCGCGCCGGTATGGGCTCGAGGGTGACGAGTGGACGCGCCTCGACGGCGCCGGCGACCTCTTCGGCGAGCTCCGCAGCCACCTGCTGAGGATCTACCCCGAGCTCGCCTGAGGCGCCTACGCCTCGGCTTCGTCTTCGTCGCCGAAGGTGATTTCGCCCTCGGCGATCACCTCGAGCACGTCGAAGCCATCCTCTTCGAACGCCTCGACGACGCGGTCCCGCTGCGCGTCGACGTGGAACCCGTACGAGATGCCGTCGGTGGGGCCGAGGACAGTCTGCAGCTCGGTGTTCCGCTCGGTGGCGAACGTGCGCAGCCCCTGGAGGATCGCCTCCACCTTGCCCTTGGGCATCGGGTCCTCGGGGATCTGCTCGAAGACGGTGACGAGCTCGGCGTCCATTTCGAGGATGAACCACACGGGCCGCGCGCCGTACGCGTCCGCGATGCCGGGCGGCATCCACTTCGCGAGGTCTTTGACCGTGCCGATGATCGCGAGCGGGGCGTCGTCGTCCTCGTCGGTCGCGTCTTGGTCGCTCATGCGCCCCGGAGCCTACCAGCTCGCTGGAAAAGGCACCGTCGTTGCGCAGGACGACCTCGACGCCGCGCTTTCACCCCCCCGGCCGAGGCGACGGGCGTCCGTGCCGCTACGTTGCGCCGAAACCGGTAGCAACGGGCGTCACAACCCAGGCACCGATACGGAAACAGCCCGAGCATAGAGGCGGCGTGCTCCCACGAACGACGGCGCGAGCGCGCGAACTCTCCCGAACCACAGCGGCGACACGCCGGTAAACCT
Source organism: uncultured Polyangiaceae bacterium (assembly GCA_938004815.1). Taxonomy (GTDB): domain Bacteria; phylum Myxococcota_A; class Polyangia; order Polyangiales; family Polyangiaceae; genus Xiheicaenibacterium. The sequence continues at coordinate 3,935 of CALKVR010000518.1, forward strand.
GGGTGCATGGCTCCTCGAGACTGTCTATCCAGGCCGCGTGACGATTCCGCGGCGAGGGTGTGCGAGGTTCGCAAGAGTCGATCCGGCCGATCGCAGCCGACGGAGCGCGTCGGGCGACGGTCTGTGGCGTGGCGAGCCGCCTCGCCGTGGCGTATCGCGTCGCCGTTCAGCGACACTGATCCGCGAACGTCTCGCGGCAACGTGCTTCTTCGCTGTCGTCGGCGAGGGTGTCGTCGCAGTTGCACGCCCCGTCGCACGCCCACTCGATCGTCCCCGTGCGAAAGAACGCGCCCTGCTGGACGTACGAGGGCGTGAGATCCCGGACGCGGTCGTGCGGGTCGCAACCCTCGGCTTGGGGCAGGTTGGTCGCCGGGTTCGCCGGCAGACCGAAGTCGTACTCCACGAGGACGGAGGCGGTGTCGGTGGGCGCGTTCACGTCGGTGATGCCGAAGATGGTCTCCCACACCGGCTGATCGGGATCGTCCGAGCGCATCTGCCGCGCGCCGATCGCTCGGGCCATGATGTGCGCGGCGAAGGTGGTCACCTGATGGTCGCCGCGCCCCACGTGGAGGATCACGCGATGGGCAGGGGTGCCGGGGAGCGTGTCTTCTGCGATGTAGGGCGCGAAGCCGTTTGGCTCGCTGCGGTCCCACGCGAGCTGCAAGACGTTGAGGAGCTGCTGCGTCGCGACCGCGTTCTGATCGAAAGTCACCGACAGGAGCGTGCCGTACTCGGGCCAATCGGTGCTGCGGTTCAAGAGGAGGCTGTAGGGCATACCGGGCTCGCCGAGCAGCCCGCGGGTCACGTCGGTCGAAGCCGCCATGTACGTCGCGCCCATGATGCCGCCCTGGCTGTCGCCCCGGTAGGCCCGCGTGCCGGCGTCGAGCCATGCCGGGTCGACGAGGTAGCTGCCCGGCTCGCCGATCCCGCTGGTGGCCACGCGGCCCATCATCATCCGCATCGCGAGGAGCTGGTTCACCATGCCTTGGATCTGGCGCTCGGTGAACGACTTGATCCCCTCGAAACGGCCGAGCAACGTCTGGGCGGCGAGCGGCACGCTGTCTTCGTCGAAGCCGAAGTAGTTCGTGGCGAAGGCGATGAACCGCTGGCCGTTGGCGGCCCGGGCGAGGTAGCCGTTGCGGCCCTCGTAGCGGGTGCCGAAGAGCCCGTGCCCGTTCTGGAGCAGGCCGTGCTTCGGCAGCGTGGTGTCGGGGTCGGCGACGCTGCGGGGGACCAAGATCATCACGTCTTGCTGCATCGTGCCGTTTTGCTCGAGCTCGCCCTCTGCGTTCAGGTTGAGGCGGTCGAGCGCGTCGCCCGGCTGGCCCACCGACGCGCCGGTGAGGAACAGCGGCACCGTCATCCGCACCTCGAGCCGGCGCAGGAGCTCGGGGTGATCTTGCGGGGTGGGAAACTCTTCGACGCTCAGGATCTCGAAGGTGGGCCCGGCGTCGCCCACGATCGCGAGCGCCTTGTCGCGCATCTCGACCATGTAGCGGGGGTTGTTCGCCTTCGTCGCGGTCGTGAAATCCCACGCGATCTGCAGACCATCGCGCGGTACGCCCGCGAGCTGGAGCTTGCCGAAGATCTCGCTGTAGAGGCCCCGGCGCGCGTAGACCGTCCACTGCTCGATGTCGGATGCGTCCGACGGCAGGTAGGCGCCGCGCAGGGCGTCGAAGACGGGCGTGGGCGGAATGACATCACCGTCACGATTCATGATGCCGCGGATGCCGACGATGTAACGCGCCCCGTCGCGAAGCCGCTCGGCGGGGCGGATCATGAAGAGACGCTGATCGGGCCGCCCCTCTTCGCCGTCGTTCTCGGTCGACATGTCGAGGTCGACCCAGTGCGGGACGCGGCGCAGGGTGTCGGCCTCGATGAGGACGGTCGGCGAGTCGGGGTCGAGCGAGCGCTCGATGTCGTGGGGGGTGGCGCAGCCGTCGGTCACCGCGCGCGGAAAGTGGGTGAGGAGGGCGTTGCCCGGCGAGAAGCCATCGTGGTCGTGAAAGAGCTCGGGCGGCACGTGGTTACCGTCCTTGTCGGCGGGCAGCGTCGTCGCTCCGAGACGCACCGACTTGCCGGAGGGGTTTCGGCCCGTCGGATCGTCGGCGAGGTAGACGTCGGAAGGAAACGGCAGACCACAGTGGGTCGGCACGAGCGCGTCACAGTCGGAGCCGAGGACGGCGATGCCGCCCTCGGGCTTGACGGGTGGGCTCGCGCCAGCGCCATCGGCGCCGCTCGACCCAGCCGGCGCCCCACCCGAACCCGCGTCGTCGGTGCAGGCGCCGCCGACGGCGGTCGCGCTCAGCGCGAGAGCAAGGGCAGCCCGCCGGGCTCGTAGAAGCATCTTCAGCACATACCGCGCGCAGAGAGGCGCGTCACCGCTCTCAAGGCGGCGGGTAGCTGCCGGGGACGCTCTCGACACCGGGGAGCGCCGACTCGGCGATGTCGACCGCGAGCGCGTACTGAGCTGCCGTGCGCATCCCCTCGAGCCGGCCGATCTCGAGGCCGTTTCGGAAAAACACCAAGGTGGGAAATCGCTGGATGCGGCAGAGCCGCGCCGGGCCCGGCTCGACCACCGAATCGATGCGCACGAGGCGCGCGCGGCCCTGCACCATGGGCTGCAGCTCGGCGAGCCGCGCGCCGATGAGGCCGGTGTCGGCGTCGACCTTGCGCAGGAACGCGACCACGACGACGCCGTGCGCCTCGAGCACGTCGGAGAGGAAACTGAGCTCGTTCAACCAGGGGACGGGCTCGATCGGGCTCTGGGGAGGCGTGTCGGCGATCATGCTGCGTGGGGACTACGCCGAACACGCCACGTGGTTCCGCTCGAGCGGGCCCGAGCCGCCAGATCGATGGGACAAGGGCGGCAGACGTAGGCGACGCTGGGCAACGCTCGCCCCTGATCGGGCGCCTACTGTTGCTGGAGGTCACGCATGGCGGAGCCGTGGGCGCTGCGGATCCCCAGCGCGGCTGCTGGCGACTCGTCGAAGCTCTTCGACGGCCGAGGAGCCCCGCCGAGCCCGCGGCCGTGTCCCAAGCCGCCGAACACCGGGGCCGGCGCCGGCACGAGGGTGTGAATCGTCTTCTTCAACTTCGCGATCTCGTCGACCCGGCCCTTGAGCTCGGCGTCCTCGAACCGCTTCGCGCCCTCTTGAGCGAACTTGCCGGTCAGGTCGAGGAGCTTCCGGGCGCCCAGCAGGTCGCCGCCCCGGGCCATCGCGATCGCGCGGACGATGCCGTCGGCGACCCGGAGCTTGGAGGCCTCGTGCTCGACCTCCTTGTTCGCCTCCTTCCAGGCGTCGGGGTTGGCGGACGCCCGGAGCGCCGCGAACTTGCTGGCCGTGACCTCGGCCCCGCCCGCGGGCGGCTGGTGGTGGACGACGGCATCGAAGAGCTCGACCTTGAGACCATCGCGGTGACCCTTCAGGCGGACGCGCATCACCGTGTCGCGGACCTGGCCCTCGGTCAGATCGCCGATCGGGATGCGCGCGGTTCGGCCCGCCACCCCCGGCAGGCCGAACGTCTCGAGGATAGTGACCCCGGGCCCGGCCGTGACGTCGACCCGCGCGTTGCGCGCGACGAGCCGGTTCATCTTGCCGATCTGGTCCTGGAAGACCTTGGAGACCTTCGTCGCGTCCTCGATGAAGTGGAACGTGCCCCCCGAGCGCTGCGCGATAGACGCCATCAACGTCTCGTCGAACTCGGGCCCCAGGCCGAGCGACGTGATCGGCACCCGCTGCGCCCTCGCCTGATCGGCGAAGGCGGTGGCGGCCGCGGGGTCGTTGGGGACGCCGTCTCCGACCAGCACGATGCGGTTGATGCCGTCCGCCTTCATGTGCTCTCGGAGCTGGTCGAGGCCCACCCTGATGCCGCCGGCCATGTCGGTGGTGCCGTCGGCGACGATGCCCGTGATCGCCTTCTTG
>CALKVR010000519.1 GCA_938004815.1 uncultured Polyangiaceae bacterium
GTGCTACCTCACACTGCCACTCTCACAGGCGGACGTCGTCGCCATGGGCTATCTCTGCGGCACCTGCTCGCGGCTCGCAAGGACGCCAGTGACCGAGGGAGGCCGTCCGCTTCTGCACGCCCAACCGCACATGGTGCTCGAGTGTCCGCGCGCGTGGGGCTCGCTAGCGCAGACCACCGATCCGAACGTGCGCCACTGCGGCTCTCGTGCGGACATCTCGTCCACCGCGCTGAGAGCGACGTGGAGCTCCGCGAGCACGCGCGCCGAGGTCACTGCGTCACAGTGAAGCTGCCGAACGCGAGCCCCTACGGTGTCATGGCCAACAAGACCGGGATGGTCTCGCTCGACACGCATCCGCATGGAGCTGACACCGCGTGGCTCGTCCTCTTGAACGGGCCGCTGCAGAACGCGGTCATCGTCCTCGGCGGCGAGAGCGTGACGATCGGCAGTGGCCCCGCCGACGTCGCGATCGACAACGACGCGCTCGGCCTCGCCCCGCAGCATCTTCGCTTCGTGCGCGAGGACGGCGTGATCTGTTGCTACGACCTCACCCAAGCCGAAGCGCAGGGTCGCGAGATCCAGGATGGCGACATCGTCGCGCTCGGCGACGCCCGCGCGATGTTCAAGACCGTGCGCGACAACGGAAGCGCGCCCAACATGACGCATCCGCGGATGTCCGAGAAGGAGCCTCCCGCATGAGCTACAAGACCACCCTGTTCGTCGTCCCTCGCGACGCGTTCAACAACGCCGAAGCGCTCGCAGCGGAGATCGCCGCAGCTTTGTCGGCGGACTTCTCGATGCAAGACGACCTCTATGTCGCTACAACCGACATCGGTGTCGCCTGGGCGTTTCACTTCCGCAGCCCGGCCATGGATCGCCAGTATCGCCCGGCCATGGCCCGTCTCCTCATGAAGCGGTCGGGATTCGCGACGCTCACGCACATCTTCCACAACGACCAGATCGGCCTGTACTGGTTCGAACACACGGGGCCATCCGTGGACTGCGCGATCGGATCGGCAGGTCCGTACCTGTGTGGCTGGGACTATGACATCAACGTCGATTACCCGCAGCGCGGATTCTCGAACGACGAGCTCAAGGCGCTCAACGCGAAGGACGAGACACTTCTCACCGAGGCGGAGTACGCCGCCATCGCCGAGTACAAGAACGCCGTCACGATCGGTTTCGAGATGTTCTACGGCGAGCGGCCAAACTACCTCGCGTGTGTTCATGTGAAAGAGGCCTGGCGCGTCTGGACGCCGAGCGATCGACCGACGCCCGAGCGCGTCCCACTCGATTCGGGATGGTGGGCAGTCCTCGAACCGGACCTGCCCGACGACTTGCTGGCCCTGGACGAATAGGCGGCCGTTGAACCGCCTATGAAGTCCGACCCGTACAAGGACCCCGACGCCGCAGATCTGAGCTTCGCGTTTGAGTGCAAGCGCACGTGGGACTCGCTCTATCCGACACGTAAGCGAACCGTCAGGCACTGCTCGGAGTGCAACCGGGACGTCTACCTCGTTTGGACGAAGAAGCAGGCGCTGATGAACGCCAAGCACCACCGGTGCGTCGCCGTCGCTGAGCAACAGCAAGACGATCGCGCCGTGGTGATGCAGCTCCTCCTGCCGCGCCGACCCAGATGCGAGCCGCTTCCGCCCGGCACCCTGGTGGGCGTAAAGGTCATGGGCCGCATCGACGTCCACGAGTCCGAGCGCCGTCTCGCGGAAGGATCAAGGCGACGCGCGGTAGCGGTAGGCGTCGGCATCGCCCTGCTGGCCGTGGCCGGTCTCGTCGCTCTGGTAGTGATGGTCGCGGCCTGCGGAGGCTCGCGCCCGCCGGTTCCTAGCACGAGTCCAACAGCCGAAGGCCAGCGCGGTCGCAGTCTACCGCCCGAACCCTACCCCGAGCCCACCGGCCGATACGAAGTGGCAGACGTGCGCTCGCGTGGTGACGAGCTCCTCGACAGAGAGATTGTCGTCGACGGGTACGTCACGTGGATCTACAACTGCGTCGCTGACGTAATGGCGAAGAACGGGTGGACTCGAAGCGAGGCGGAGGCCGAAATCGAAGAGAACCCTACGTGGTGCCGTCACCCGGCGTTCTACCTCGGTGAGACGCCCGACACGCCGAAGAGAAGGTCCGTCTGGGTTGTCGAAGCGCCGCGACCGATGACGAACGCCGAGCTGCGAAACCTCCCACAGGAAATCATCGACCTATGGCCCGACGTACCGAAGGTCGCGGTTGGCGATCACGTGGCCGTGCAGGGTACATGGCTGTTCGAATCGAGCCGCGGCGAGCTCAACACGGCGGGCCTGCTCCAGTACACGCGCATGGCGACACCCGCGCGTGAGGAGGTGAAAGTGTCGGCCGTCGGTGCCGCCGGATTGCCCCCGGGCTCGGGATGGTGGTGCCACGCGTATCGAACGAATGATCGGCCCCACGAGGAAACCTTCTGCTCGCGCACGCAGACCGCCTGCGCGAAGCACGCGGAGCTCTTG
>CALKVR010000520.1 GCA_938004815.1 uncultured Polyangiaceae bacterium
AGCGGAGCGAGGAAAGACGCCGCCAGCAACTCCTCCAGACGTTGACCGCGGTGCCGCTCCCGACGGAGATCGCGCCCGCCGACAGCGCCACGCCCGGCGTCTCGCCCGAAGCTTCGGCGAGCGCCGCCGCCCCCGAAACCCCAGCCGAGCAGCTCGTCGTGGTGCGCTTCGTGTGCGACGACAAGTACGTCGCAGACGAGCCTTGTGACGAGGTCTCCTGGCGCGCGCAGGTCACCAACGATCTGGCGGCCCACAACCTCCTCGACCACGATCTCGGGGGCCCCGAGGGCGCGATCTGGAACGGCAACGCGCCGATGGTCGTCATCGTGCCCGAGGAGGCGCAGGCGGTCATCGTCGGCTCGACGCCGCTTCAAGGCGCGAGGATGGCTGGCTTGAAGTGGTTCCGCGTCCCGACCGAGACCTGGCGCTCTGCGCTGCGAGCCGTGCCGAAGAAGCCGTACCGCGCGGCGTCGGTGCGCGTCGACGGCAAGCTGGTCGGCGAGATCTGGTTCGCCGAGGGCGAATAGCGCAGAGGCGCGCGACGAGCTACGGCTGCGACCGCCGCGACGCGGTATCGCGCTCCATCGCGAGCCCGAGGAAGTTCGACATCCAATAGGCGAACCGCTCCTCGTCGCCGTTCCAAGCGCGGCTCCCGCCCAGGTGCTCGTGGCAGGTGACGCCGACCATGCGCCCCCCCGCCCAGATCGGCACGTCCAGCATCGCCCCGATACCGAGCGGCGTCAGGTAGCCGGCGGCGAAGCTGCGGGTGCGGACGTCGGTGACGGCGTCGTCGGCCATGATCGTCGTCTCGCTGTCGAGCGCCTCGAAGTAGGGGCCGTGGTCGCGCGCGAGGAGCTCGATGCCAGCCGAGTGGCGGCCGGGCTTGGCTTCGTAAAGATCGAGGCAGGTGATCTTCGTGCCCTGCTGGTCGCGCAGCCACACGCTGACGCGCCCCACGCCCAGCACGACGGCGGACACCTCGTTCACGCGCCGAGCGGTGTCGAGCACGTCGCCGAGCAGGAGCGCGCGCTGGCTCATCAGATCGACCATCACCTCGATCTGCTTGCGTAAGCGCCCCACGAGGGCGGTGTCGGGGGCCGATGCAGGCGCGGAGGCCGACGCGGCCGCCCGCGGTGTCACCATCGGAAACGAGCCGGTCGCGCGCCGGCTGTGCTCGGCGCGGAGCTGATCGAGAGCACGCCGGAGGCGGGCCACCACCGCGGGCTCGTCTTTGATCGCGGCCGCCTCGGCCGAGGTCATCCTCGCGATGGCGGCCAGGCGGGCCTTGGCCGGGATACCGCCGAGCTTCTCGGCCTCTTTGAACACCTCGATGCACTGATCGCCCATGCCGACCCCTACTCGGTGGCCTGCGAGGGAGCGGCGGCGACCGTCCCCTCCAAGGCCGGCGGAAGTAACAGCGAGGCGGCGAAGTATGCGACCGCCCCGACGAGCAACAAGAACGAGAAGCCGATGTGCATCGCCAAGAGAGCCGCGAGCGAGGTTGCGACGAGACCGGCCACGCCGTTGACGGCCCAGCCCCAGGCCACGAGGCCGCGCGAGCGGCTCGACGCGACGACGACCCCGAGCGGTGCCTGCGCACCCATCAAGAGGCCGAGGGGCAGCGATATCGCCGCGACGATCATGATCCGTGCGCCGAGGGGCAGCCCGACGAACCGGCTCACCATCGGCATCAGCGCGAGCCCGCACGCCACCAGCATGATCGTGAGCACCTGCGCTCGCCGCGCCGCGGCCGCCTGCGCCTCGGCCGACCCGACACGCCGGACGAGGAGGCTGCCGAGCCCCACGGATGCCAACAGAACCGTCAGCACGGTGGTCAGAGCATAGACGGGGTGACCCAGGAACGTGGTGAAGATCTGGACGAGCGCCACCTCGACCAGCATGAACCCCAAGCCGATGCCGCCGAAGAAGCTGAGCGTGCGCAGCCGCGGGCCGCGGCCCGCGGCGACGAGGAGCTCGCGCGGTCGGAGCAAGAGCGGGAGCACCAACAGGAGGAGCGCGAGGCCGAGGCTCGCCGCCCCGGCGGCGACGAGCGTGGCGAGGCCTTGCTGCTCGGTCCTGAGCTTGGCGCGGTCGGACAGCGTCGCGCCGAGCGCGCGCCACGGCACCGTGTAGAAGAAGAACGGTCGTTCGTCGGTAGGCGGCGCGACGTTGGAGCCGGGAGCCGTCTTGCTGGCGCCCCACGGGTCGTCGGCGAGCGCGCCCCGGAGCTCGGTGCCGGGGTTGTCCGGGGCGAAGACCTCGACGAAGCGCTGGCGCTTGCAGAAGGCGCGAACCTTGGCGAGCTCGGCGGCCGTGAGCGGCGCCTTTTTCACCAGGAGCGCGGTGGACCGGGTGTGCGAGCACGCATAGAGGTGAGCGCGCGGCTCGGTCGCGCCCTCGGCGTAGAGGGCCGCCGAAGCGAGCGCGACCAAGCGATCGATCTCCGGGTCCCAGCGGTTGACCACGAGCGCGCCGTCGTCGGTCAGGCGACGCAGGTAGTCGCGAAACGCTTCGACGGTGTAGAGGCCGTCCTCGGTCAGCGAGAGCCCGCCGACGCTGGCGGCGGCCCAGGTATCGACCAGCGACATGACGATGGTGCGAAACTGTCGCTGCGTCGACCGAACGTAGCTGCGGCCATCGGCGACCACGAGCTCGACCTCGGGCTTCTTGTAGAGCCCTCCGGAGTAGTCGAGCATCTTGTTCTGCATGACGTCGCGCGCCACCGCGCGGTTGATCTCGACCGCGACCACCTGGGCCTGCCCGGCCGCGAGCGCCGCGCGCACCTCGCGCCCGCCCCCCGCGCCGATGACGAGGGTCGAGCCCTCGGCCCCCGAGAGCACGTAGCCGAGCTCGTCGGGGTGCTTGGACGGCGGCGTCTTGGCGTCGAGGATCGCGGACTGCGCCCCCGCGTCGAGACGGAGCCACGCCATGCCCTTGGTCGGCTTGTCGACCGTCACGAGGGCGAGCTCGTTCCACGCGACGAAGTGCGCGCGATCCATCTTCACGTGCTTGATCGCCGAGGGGGTGAGCCACTGCTCGCCGTAGTCGCCCAAGAAGAGCGAGATCGAGCTCAAGAAGAACGCGGCCGCCGTCCACCCCCCGCCCGGTGACTCGTCGCGGCTGATCACGCCCGCCCGCTCGCGGCTGCCCAGGGCGAACACGATCGAGGCCGCGCCGAAGAGCACCGCGAGCGCGAGGCCGGCGCGCGGCGCGCCCAGGCGGAGGAGGGCGATCGCGGCGGCGCTGCCGGCCGCCGCGCCGAGCATGTCGACGAAGTACACGCGTGTGATGACGGCGCGCGCGTGCGAAATCGCGCCCGCGACGACGCAGCCGACGAGCGTGAACGGGATCGCGGTGATGGCGTAGAGCGCGACCACGCGGGTGACGGACTCGCGGTCGAGGGTCTCGACCGGCTTCATCCGGAGGGTCTGGACGAGGGCGACGACCGACGCGAGCGAAGCAAACGCCGTCAGGGCCGCGAGCCGGGAGAAGAGGCGCGGCGGGCGCACCAGCGCGGGCACGAGCGTCACTACCAGCCCCCCGAAGGCCACCCCGAAGAGGGCGAGCGACAGCGAGAGCGTGGCCAGGTGGTGGCCCAGCATGGCCGAGTAGAGGCGCGTGAGCACCACCGAGAGCCCGACGCTGGCACCCGCGACCAGGCCCACGCCGACGAAGAGACCGGCGCGTTGGCCGAAAAGGACGGTCGGGGGCGTCGTCATGAGCGGGCGGGTCGCCTTGTAACGTGGAAATAGCCGCGGACAATGTTCTTTTTCATGCGCGGCGTCACACCCCTTCGCCCTCGCTCGATAGGTGTGCCGTGAGAACCAGAGCCGCCGTGTTCGCGATCGCCCTCCTCGCCTCGATCGGCTGCACCGAGCCGACCGGTGGGCCCGCTCCGGGGGCGCAGGCGCCCACCGTCGCGCCTCCCCCGCTCCGGGTCATGACCTACAACGTCAACTACGGCATCGCCGGCGACGCGGAGACACTCGCCGTGATCGCCGACGAGGACGCCGACGTCGTCTTGCTGCAGGAGACGACCGAGGCCTGGGAGGCCGCGCTCCGATCGAGCCTCGGCGCACGCTACCCCCACCTCGGCTTTCATCACTGCTGCGGCGCCGGCGGGCTCGGGGTCCTGTCCAAGGTTCCCTTCGACGCGTACGAGGTCCTGGCGCCGCCCGACGGCGGCTGGTTCCCCGCGTGGCGCGTGGTCATCCGAACCCAGGCTGGCGATCTTCAGGCGCTCAACGTCCACCTTCGACCGCAGCTGAGCGAGTCGGGGAGCTTCCTCGGCGGGGTGTTCACAACGCCCGCCGTGCGTCGCGCCGAGATCGAGGCGTACTTTCCCGCTCTCGACCGGGAGCTACCCACGATCGTCGCGGGCGACTTCAACGAGAACGGGCGCGGCGGCGCCATCCGCTTCCTCGAAGACACGGGCTGGTCGACCGCCGTGCCTGCGGCGTCGGGCGCGACGCCCACGTGGCGCTGGCAGACCTCCATCGGAGAGATCCGCGAGCAGCTCGATCACGTCGTGGTCGATCCACGCATCGAGGTCCTCGACGTCCGCGTCGTCGAGCGCGGCCGATCCGATCACCTGCCCGTCGTGGCCACCATCCGCGTACGCACCTAAATGTTCTCGCGCGGTTGCCGGCCCGTGCTGGCGGGCGGGGGCGGAGCCGTCGGCTTCGACGTCGCGGTCGCCGGAGGAGGAGGT
>CALKVR010000521.1 GCA_938004815.1 uncultured Polyangiaceae bacterium
CGTGTCATTTGCGAGGAGGAGTGCGCGACGACGTCTTCCTCGGAACGACGTTTGGGTTGCTGATCAGTCACGACGACGGAGCCAGCTTCGTCTGGACATGCGAGCAGAACATTGGCTACGCGGGCACATTCGATCCGAAGTACCGGGTCGCCGTCGATGGAACGATCTACGCGACGACGTTCGACGGGCTTCGCATCAGCCGCGATGGTGGTTGCTCTTTCGAGCTCGCGACGGAGGGCATGTCCTCGAGCCCGGGCTACATCGCCGACACGTGGATCGATGCTCTCGACGTTGGCTCGGACGGCTCGGTCTGGGTCGGTTCCGCTGAGGCAGGGCGACCCAACGAGATCTATCGCTCAACGGATGCCGGACGTACTTTCACACCACTCAACCTCGCATCCAGCGTCATCTGGTGGAAGAGCATCGCGGTCCCTCAGTCCATGCCGCTGCGAGCGTTCGTGACCGGCTACCAGGTTACACAGACCGACCCTGACGGCGGCACGATCTCTCCGCGGGTGCACCTTCTTCGTACCGACGATGCGGGAGCAAACTGGACGGCGCTCGACGTTACGATGTTCACGCTCGGGACCAGTCCGCTTCTGCTCATCGAAGCCGTCGACCCTGACGATCCCGACACGGTGTACGTGCGCTCCGTTCGCGCGGCGGGCGTCGGAGATCGACTGTATCGAACCGCTGACGCTGGTGCCTCATGGACGGAGGTGCTCAACACGACGGACACCATTCGCAGCGTCGTCGTGAGGACCGACGGCAACCGTGACGATGGGGAGGTACTGGTTGCGACGCAACTAGGGGGTGTGCACCGATCGACCGACAAAGGGGCGACGTACCAAGCGATAGCCAACGCTCCCCAGGCTGCGTGTCTAGGCGATCGCGGGGATTCGTTGTTCGCGTGCGGCGCGAACTGGGAACCGGACTTCTTCACGCTCGGTCGCTCGCCCGATGGCGTGTCGTGGACCAAGGTCGTTCGCTTCGTCGAGATCAAGGGGCCGCTGTCTTGCCCGAAGGGCACGTTGCAGCGCGATGTCTGCGAGGCACAGCTGTGGCCCGCGTTGCGCGAACAGTTTGGGATCCCGGGTGAGAGCGGCGGCGTCGACGCGACCGGCCCCCCAAGCGATCGTGGAGGTGGTTGCTGCGACTCCGGTCCTCGCGGAAACGCAACATCCTTCGGCGCGGCCTTCGCCGTGCTGGTCTTGCTCGTGCGTAGGAGGCGGGTCGAGAAACCGTGGAGTCTGCTGCTTGTGGGCGCCTTCGTTGTGTCGGCACCGCAGATAGCGTCCGCAAACGGGCGCAATCCAGACTCCGTCAAGTTGGTCTTTCGTCCCGGAAGGCCGAGCGATGTTCTGTTTGGCGTCACGTTCGGCTTTATGAAGTCCGACGACGGCGGCGCGTCATGGCGCTGGAGCTGCGAGAGTGCGGTCGGGTTCAGCGGTACGTACGATCCAGACTACGAACTGACTCCGAGCGGAGCGTTGTTCGCGACCACGTTCGATGGCCTTCGTCTAACGCGCGACGGGTGTCACTGGAGCGCCTTTGGACCGCCGGTCGGGGTCTCATTCGTGTCGTCGATCGCAGTTGCACCCGACGGAACGATCTACGTCGGCGTGTCCGACCCTGGGGCTGGAAGCGCGATCTACAAGAGCGTGGATGACGGAGTGACGTTCGCTCCCACGGGCTCGACTGGGGCGAGGCTTGACTGGTGGAGCTCGCTGGAGGTGGCGCCCAGCGATGCGAACCGCCTCTACGCCACGGCCTTCAGGCTGGACGGAATGAACCCCCGCCAGAGGCTGCTGTTTCGCAGCAAGGACGCTGGCGTTACGTGGGAAGAGCTACCGACGTCCGCGTTTCAGGGATTGGAGATCTCCGACCTGTACGTCGTCGGGATCCACCCGACCAACCCCGACATCGTCTTCATCCGGATGACGCTCACGGCGAAGCCGTTACAGGAACGCTTCTATCGGACGACGGACGCGGGGTCGGTCGCATCTGGCGGTCCCCAGTGGCAGCAGGTGCTCGAAGTGAACGACTACGTCCAGGGCTTCGTCGTTCGTAGCAACGGAGACGTTCTCGCAGGGGCGACGTCTTTGGGGCTCTGGCGTTCGACCGATGGCGGTCAAGGCTTCGAGCAGGTCGCTACGAACGTGCCACTCAACCCGCGGTGTCTCGAGGAGCACCCAGACGGAACGCTCTATGCCTGTGGCAACAACCTACCGCCGGACAGTGCGGCCCTTGCCCGAAGCATAGATGGCGTGAACTGGGCGCCCGTCATGAGCTTTCAGGAGACGGCGGGGCCCATCCGCTGCGATCCGGGAACGGTGCAGAAGGATGACTGCCAGGACATCGTCTGGTGTGGTCTGCGCGAGCAACTCGGAATCGAATCCGTCGAGGTCGACTGTACCGACGCCGGCGAAGGCATTGACGCGAGTGTCGATGGCCGCCCCGGAGCTTCGAATGGCGGAGGCGGCTGCTGTCGCGCGAGCCCGAGTGGTGCCGCGCCGATCCACATGGCCGTCATCGCGCTTTCGCTGGTTCGTCGTCGTCGTCGTCGTTCGAAAGGAGCCTTCAGATGAACGAGCTCTACAACACGTTCGTGGTGATGCTGGAAGTCAGTATCGCGATCAACATCGTCGGATTCTTTGGCCTTCTCGTGTGCACCAGGTGGGACCGCTGCTCGGCCTTGCCGCGCGCCGTCGCCAGATTTCGTTAACGAGGGATGCCTGCCATGTGCGCCCGTGATCCTACGATTGACCATAGTAGGCAGGTGAGCTACAAGATGCTGTGCGCTCGTTCTCGCAAGCCTCCCGGGTCCTAGGCGATCTCGAAGAGCGCTTGATGGAGATCCTCTGGGAAGAGCCCCAACTCTCGGTCCGTGACGTGAAGAGCCGGCTCGGGCGCGCCAAGCTCGCGTACACGACGGTCATGACGACGCTCGATCGCCTCTATCGCAAGGGGTTGCTCGCGCGCACCAAGAACGGTGCCGCGTTCGTCTATCAACCCGCCATCGATCGTGCCGAGTACCAGCGGCGCGTGGTCGAAGCCGCGATTGGGCCGCTACTCGAGCAGGCGGCGGGTCCCGTGCTCGCGGCGTTCGTCGACGTGGCCGCCGGGACTGATGCAAATAACCTGGCGCGGCTCGAGGAGCTCATCGCCGAGCGGAGGCGCAAGCGATGAACACGCTGTGGACGCTTGCCGGCTTCGCGTTGGTGTTCATCGTCGGCGTATGGGCGCTCTCGGCGCTGGCTACGCTGGCGCTGGGCGCGACCGGGAGATGGGTGCGGCGCGTCGGGCCTGCGGCCGAGCGGCGCGTCACAACCATGGCGCTCGGCGTGCCGGTGGTGCTCGGGCTCGCGCTCGTCGCCGCGCTCGTGGTTCGCTCGCTGGTCGCGCACGATCACTGCCAGGCCCACGATCATCACGCGCATCTGTGCCTGACGCACGGCGCCGAGTGGGGCCAGCGTCCGCTCGCGATGGCGTTCGTCGCGGCGACCGTGGCGGTCGCGAGCCTGCGCCTGCTGCTCCTCCTCACTGCGACCCTGGGCGCTCGGCGCCGGCTGGCGCGGCTGCGCCGCCAGGCCACGCGGCAAGGCGATGTGTGGCTGGTGCCGTCGCCGAAGGCGTTCTGCTTCGTCGCGGGCGTCGTGCGCCCGCAGATCTACGTATCGACCGCGGCGTGGAACGGCCTTGACGACGAGGAGCGCGCCGCGATGT
>CALKVR010000522.1 GCA_938004815.1 uncultured Polyangiaceae bacterium
CCCCGGCTTCGACCCGAGCGGGCGGACCTTTCGAGGCTCGCCCGCTCGCGTTTTGTGGCGTGGTATCGTGGCCACGTGAGCCTGAGCCTCGCCCGCGAGACGGTCGCCCGCGTCGTTCACCCCGCGACGCGTCGCGGGCGCGCGCTGCACGTCGCGGCGCTCGTCAGCCCACTGGTCATCGCGTCCGCGTGCGGCGTCTCGGTTTGCCCGTGGGCGCTCACGATGGGCACGCCCTGCCCCGGCTGCGGCATGACGCGAGCGGCGCTCGCGCTTGCGCACGGCGACGTCGCAGCAGCCCTGGCGCTCAATCCGAGCGCGCTCCTCACCGTACCCGTGTCGGCCGCGATCGTCGTGTTTCTCGCGGCCTCGTACGTCTACGACGGGCGCTCGCGAGCGAACGCACCCGCTCCGCGGACGGCCGCGATCGCGACGATGATCGTGCTCTACGGCGTGTGGTTGGCGCGCGCGTTCGGTGCGTTCGGCGGCCCCGTGAGCGTGTAGACTCTGGCCCGGAGGCGCTGGATGAGCATGTATCACGGGGGGAGCCGAGCGCTCCAAGCGGAGTTCGGTTCGACCGCGCTCGCCGATCGGCTCGAAGAAAAGCTGTCGCGTACCCGGTTCACCGACGATGACAAGGCGTTCATCGAGAGCCTCGGGTTCTTCTTCTTGGCCACCGCCGACGACCAGGGGCGACCGGACTGCTCGTTCAAGGGCGGCCACCCGGGCTTCGTTCGCGTGCTCGCCCCCGACTGTCTCGCGTTCCCGGACTACGACGGCAACGGGATGTTTCGCAGCCTGGGCAACGTCCGCGTCAACCCGAACGTGGGCATGCTCTTCATCGCCATGGGCGCCGCCCCCAAGCGGCTCCGCGTCAACGGCCGGGCGACCCACAGCCTCGATGACGAGCGCATGAGCCTCTTCCCGGGCGCCCAGGGCCTGATCCTGGTCGAGCCCGAACGCATCTTCCCCAACTGTCCACGCTACATCCCCAACCTCGAGACCGGCGAGACGTCGAAGTACGTGCCGACCGAGGGTGACGCCCCGGTCGAGCCCGCGTGGAAGACCTTCGAGATCTTCCGCGACGTGGTCCCGCCGCGCCGCAAGTGATCGCGCGCACCGCCAAAGCCCTCCTCGTCGCTGTCGCCGCGGCCGGCGTCCTCGGATCGGGCGTGCTCGTCTGCCCGGTCGCGATCATCGCGCACCGCCCCTGCCCCGGCTGCGGCCTCACGCGCGCGTCGCGCGCCCTCCTCGATCTCGACTTCGGCGGCGCGTACGCGATCCACCCGCTCGTCTTCGTCGTCGTCCCGATGCTCGGCGCCTGGGCCCTCTTGGCTGCGCACGCCTACGTCAGAACGGGCCGCCCCTCGCCCTCGCCCCGCGCCGGACGCCTCTTCGGCTGGGCGCTTCCCCTGCTCCTCGCCGCGATGATCGCGCTCTGGATCGCTCGGTTCGCAGGCGCCTTCGGCGGTCCTGTACCCGTTTGACTCGACGAGGTGCGTTGGTGCGTACGTACGCACCAATGCACCCTCGCGACCTCAAAGGAGCTACCCCGGCTCGGTGAGCCTGGCCCGCAGCTTGGCGAGCAGCTGGATCGCGTCGAGCGGGGTCATGCGGTCGACGTCGATCTCGCGGATGGTCTCGAGGATCGCGCGCTCGGCCGGGTTCTCTTTCGAAGGCGCCTGAAAGAGCCCCAGCTGGCCGGCGGAGGCCGCGCGCTTGGCCTTGGGCGCTGCAGCCGGCTCGCCATCACCGCGCGCGGCCGCTTCGAACGTGGCGAGGAGGCCCTTGGCGCGCGCGAGCACGCCCTCGGGCAGGCCGGCCAACCTGGCCACGGCGATGCCGTAGCTCCGGCTCGCCGGGCCCTTGGTCAACGTGTGGAGGAACACGACGCCACCGTCATGCTCTCGCGCGCTGACCGAGACGTTGACCAAATGTGGCGAGGTGGCCGCGAGCTCGGTGAGCTCGTGGTAGTGGGTCGCGAAGAGCGCGCGGCAGCCGATCACGTCGTGGAGGTGCTCGGCGACGGCCCAGGCGATGGCGAGGCCGTCGTAGGTGCTCGTCCCTCGGCCGATCTCGTCCAGGATGACGAGGCTCCGCTTCGTCGCGCGCTGGAGGATGGCGGCAGTCTCGCGCATCTCGACCATGAACGTGCTCTCGCCGCGCGAGACGTTGTCGCTCGCGCCTACGCGCGAGAGCAGGCGGTCGACGACGCCGACGCGGGCGCGTTTGGCGGGCACGTAGCTGCCGAACTGGGCGAGCAGGACGATGAGCGCGACCTGCCGCATGAGGGTCGACTTGCCGGCCATGTTAGGCCCGGTGACGAGCCAGAGGCGACCGCCGCCCACGTCGAGGCAGGTGTCGTTGGGGACGAACCGCCCGGCGGCCGCGTGGCGCTCGACGACCGCGTGCCGCCCGTCGACGATATCGATGACGTCACCGTCATCGACATCGGGCCTGACGTAGTCGTTGGCGTGCGCCACCTCGGCCAAGCCGGCGGCGACGTCCCACTCGCTGAGCCGCCGCGCGAGCTCGCGCACCCGCGCCGAGGCCTCGCGCGCCCGCGAGAGGAGCTCGTCGAAGAGCGCCGCCTCGCGATCCAGGGCGCGCGACTCGGCCGACTCGATGTCGGCCGCGAGCTGGTCG
>CALKVR010000523.1 GCA_938004815.1 uncultured Polyangiaceae bacterium
CCACCAGGGGGACCGCCGCCCGGAGGACCGTAGCCCCCGGGAGGACCACCGCCCGGCGGACCGTAGCCGCCGGGGGGGCCGCCACCCGGAGGGCCGTAGCCACCCGGCGGCCCGTAAGCCTGCATCGGATCGCCACCAGGAGCATTGGGGTCGCCCATGGGCGGCATGCCCATCGGTGATGCGCCTTGCGGAGAAGGTGCACCGAAGCCTGCGTCAATCGCCATCGTCCCTCCGAGCGGATTCACCCCCGGGCCACCCGGCATGCCATTCATGCCGGCGTTCGGATCACCACCTGGAGCAGCAGCAGCTCCACCAAACGCGGGAGCGCCACCTGCACCGGGGGGAGGCGGTGCAGGGAGCGGACCCGCGCCAGGACCCATGCCGGCAGGCGGAACGCCGACGACGGTCCCAGCGAGACCAGGATTGACAGGAGGCGGGGCGCCAGGAGGCGGAGGCGCCCCCGGTGGGCTACCCATCCCAGGGGGCATCATGGGCTGTTGGCTCATGAGCATGGTGCCCTTGAACTTGGGCGCAGCTGCTCCCTTGAGGTTGAACCCACACTTGACGCATGTGGATGCGGTCTCAGCGTTCTGCGTACCGCAGTTGGGACAAAACACGCACCACCTCCGATGGCACCCGCGCTCGATCGCGCGTTAAGTGCGCGCGCGAGCGTACTCTCAGCCAGCCGAGAACCACAAGTGAAAGGATGGCGTCGGCGACACCTCGGGCGTGCCCGCTCGCGCCCACGCCGCGCCACGAATCGCGGCATCGACCGCCGAGCCCGTTGCCCCCATTGACACCGGGCACCTGCGAAAAGTAGCGTGCGCGCCGCCCGGCGCTGGTCGGAAGTTCCGTACGCGCGGGCGCGCCGCCGGACGCCTTTGCTCCGATACCCCGTGCTCATGGAAACAACCTCCCAAGCTGGTCACGACGAGGCCCCCTTCGCGCTCACGCCGTCGCGCGAGAAGGAGCTGCAGGCGATCCTGTCGCGCTACCCGAACAAGATGGCCGCCTGCATCCCGGTGCTGCATCTCTGTCAGGAGCAGAACGGGTGGGTCTCGGGTGCGGTGATCCGGTACGTCGCCGAGAAACTCTCCCTGTCGACCGCTCACGTGCAGGGCGTCGTGACGTTCTACACGCTGTTCAACCAGCACCCAGTCGGCAAACACCAGGTTTGGGTTTGCCGCACGCTGTCTTGTGCGCTGCGCGGATCCGACGCGCTCCTCGCCCACTGCGAGAAGCGCCTGGGTATCCACGCGGGCGAGACGACCAAGGACGGCAAGGTCACGCTGCGCACCGCCGAGTGCCTCGCTTCGTGCGGCACCGCGCCGATGATGCAGGTCGACAAGGACTACTACGAGAACCTCACCCTCCAGTCGGTGGACGAGATCCTCGATCGGCTGACGCGATCATGATCCAGAAGACGAGTTACCTGTCGAAGAACTACGGCAAGCCCGACTGCCACAAGCTCGCGACGTACGAGCGAGATGGCGGTTACCAGCAAGCCAAGCGGGCGCTCGGGATGAAACGCGAGGACCTCATCGATCAGATGAAGGCAGCGAACATCCGCGGCCGCGGCGGCGCAGGGTTTCCGATGGGCGTGAAGTGGAGCTTCATGCCCTGGCCGCCCAAGCCCGAAAAGCCGCACTACCTCGTCATCAACGCCGACGAGGGCGAACCGGGCACGTTCAAAGACCGGACGATCATGGAGTGGAACCCGCACTCCGTGGTCGAGGGGTGCATCATCGGCTGCTTCGGCATCGGCGCGCACGCCGCGTACATCTACGTGCGCGACGAGCTCCACCTCTCCAAAGAGCGCCTCTGGGGCGCGATCGAAGAGGCCAAGCAAAAGGGCTACCTCGGCGCGCGCCCGTTCGGCATCGACTACCCGGTCGAGGTCTACGTCCACACCGGCGCGGGCGCGTACATCTGCGGCGAAGAGACGAGCCTCCTGAACTCGCTCGAGGGCCGGCGCGGCGAGCCGCGCCTCAAGCCGCCGTTCCCCGCGCAGGTAGGCGCCTTCGGCATGCCGAGCACCGTCAACAACCTCGAGACGATCGCGATCGTCCCCACCGTGCTCGAGATGGGCGGCGAGGCCTTCAGCAAGCTCTCGAGCATCCACAACCTGCGAGACGGCGGCGCGCGCCTCTACGGCGTCAGCGGGCACGTCAAGACGCCGGGCGTCTTCGAGTGCGCGGTCGGCCTCACCCTGCGTGAGCTCATCTACGACCTCGGCGGCGGCGTCGACCACGGCGAGCTGCTCTGCGTGGTCCCGGGCGGCTCCTCGTGCCCCATCCTGCGGCCCGACGAGATCGTCCACGCTCCCAACGAAAAAGACGTCCTCCACCCCTGGCACGGCAAGAGCGTCCTCGACGTGCCGATGGGTGTCGACACGTACCGCAACCTCGGCACGATGCTCGGCACCTGCTGCGCGATCGTCCTCTCGGACAAGGCCGACCCCGTGCTCGCGTTCCACAACTTGATGCGCTTCTACCGCCACGAGTCGTGCGGGCAGTGCACGCCGTGCCGCGAGGGCAGCGCGTGGCTCGCGCGCATCCTCGATCGGCTCATCGCCGGCGAGGCGACGATGGACGAGGTCGATCAGCTCCACGACATCGCCGACGGCATCATGGGCAACACCATCTGCGCGTTCGGCGAGGGCACCGCGATGCCGGCCCTCGGCTTCATCAAGAAGTTCCGTAAGGAGCTAGAGGCGTACGTCCGAAGCGGCAACAAGAGACGTTCGGGCAGCGGCGTGCTGGCTCCTGACGGTGTGGCTCCCCGGGGGCTCTCATGAATCAGCTGGAAATCGTCTTCTTCGCGGTGTGCACGCTCTTCGTGCTCCTCGGCGGCGTGGTCGCGGTCGCGGCCAAGAACCCGATCCGCGGCGCGATGGGCCTGCTCGTGACGATCCTCGGCATCGCGGGCATGTACCTGATGCTCGCGGCCGAGCTCCTCGCCGCGGTTCAGGTCGTCGTCTACGCCGGCGCCGTCGTGATCCTCTTCCTCTTCGTCATCATGCTCCTGGGGCCGGCCGCGTCCGAGACGAGCGACGCCCGCGGCGCGCTCTCGCGGTACTTCGGCGCAGGCGCGTTCACCCTGGCCGCGATCGGCGCCCTCTGGGTGGTGATGCGGATGGGTGGCGAGGTCTTGACC
>CALKVR010000524.1 GCA_938004815.1 uncultured Polyangiaceae bacterium
CCAGCTCTCGACGACGGCGCCGCTGCGCGACGGCGTGCCTGACAACCCGCGCACGTACGCCGAGGTGGCGGGCCAACCGGTGGCGCGCACCAAGAACGATCTGTTCGATGCGCTCTACGCCCTCGCCGTCGAAGAGAGCCGCGAAGATAGCGTCGACGCGATCTCCGACTTCGCCTTCAACGGCGGGCAGCCCATCCCGTGCCCGACGGGCGGTTGCTTCGAGACGGGGCGGCTCTGGACGTACGTTTGGACGCGCGACACGTCGTATTCGGTCGACCTCGGGCTGGGCCGCCTCGATCCGATTCGCTCGATGAACTCGCTCGCGTTCAAGACGAGCACCCACCGCGACGGCAGCAACCTCGAGATCGTTCAGGACACCGGCACCGGCGGGAGCTGGCCGGTCTCCACCGATCGCGTCGTGTGGGCGCTCGGCGCGTGGGAGGTGCTGAAGTCGCTCGGGGGCGCGGAGCGCACCGCGTTCCTCGCGACGGCGCTCGAGGCTCTCGTGAACACGGTCGAGCGTGACCGCTTGGCCGTCTACGATGCGGCGAGCGGTCTGTACCGCGGCGAGCAGTCGTTCCTCGATTGGCGCGAGCAGACGTACCCCGGCTGGACGGCGACCGACACCGCGCAAATCGCGATGAGCAAGTCGCTCGGGACGAACGTGCTGCATCTGCGCGCGCTCGAGATCACATCGGCCCTGGCGACCGAGGCGGGCGACTCGGCCGCCGCGCAGAAGTACGCGGCCTGGGCGAACGAGCTGCGAGCGTCCATCCGCACGGGGCTCTGGGTCGAAGACCGTGGCCTCTACAGCACGTTCGTCACCACCGAGCTCGATCCGGCCCCCTCGAACCGCTTCGATCTCCTGGGCTCGGCGCTCGCGATCCTGTTCGACGTCGCCACCCCCGAGCAAGCGGCCGACATCGTCGCGAGCTACCCGCACCTGCCCAAAGGGGCGCCAGTCATCTGGCCCCAACAGCAGGACACGCCCATCTACCACAACCGCGGAAACTGGCCGTTCGTGACCGCGTATTGGTTGCGCGCGGCCGCCAAGGCCCAGAACGCCGACGCGATCGATGTCGCGGTGCGCTCGCTCGTGCGCGGCTCCGCCATGAACCTCTCCAACATGGAGAACTTCGAGGCAGTGACGGGCGCCAACTGGGTCGACGAGGGTCCGACGTCGGGCCCGGTCGTCAACTCGCAGCGGCAGCTCTGGAGCGTGGCCGGCTACCTCGCGATGGTCGAGAACGTCGTCTTCGGTCTCGACCAGACCCAGACGAGCATCCGGTTTTCGCCCGCCATCACGCGCGAGATGCGCCGCACACTGTTCGCCGGCGCCGACTCGATCGCGCTCTCCAACCTGCGCTGGCGGGGCAAGCGCATCGCCGTCGTCGTGCGCCTACCGGCCGTGGATCAGGGCTCGGGCGTGCTCTCGGTCGCGGGCGTCGAGCTCAACGGCGCCGACGTGGGCCCCGTCGCCGTCGACGAGTCGGCGCTCCTCGAAGACAACCTCTTCGAGATCACGCTCTCGGCCGGCTCCGAGTCGCCGCGCGGCATCACCCTCGTCGACGACGTGATGGCTGCCGACTACCAGAACGTCTTCGGCCCCCGCACGCCGTCAGTCACGGGGCTCTCCATCGTCGGCGACCGCGTGCAGGTCGCGTGGGACGCGGGCGGTGAGGCGCCGAGCGACGTCACCTTTAACGTTTACCGCGACGGCACGTTGGTCGCCGAGGGCCTCGCCGGCTCCACCGCGACCTACCTCGATGCGAGCAGCGCGGCGCACGCCACCACGACGTACTGCTACACGGTCGAGAGCGTCTTCGCCTCCGGCAATGCTTCACAGCGCGCGCGCCCCGCTTGCTGGTGGGGCGCGGGCAACGCGCGCATCCAGACATTCGGCGCGCAGGGCTTCACCGCGTCGGGCGGCACCCTCGTTTTCAACCACGGGCGCTGGCACCACGAAGACTGGGGCGACGCCGGCGATACGCTCTCGATCGGCGCCGTGACGGCCAACCAGTCGGGCCGGCACCTGCTTCAGGTCACCGCCGGCAACGGCGCCGGCGGGTTCACGACCGGGATCACCTGCGGTCACAAGGCCATCGAGGTCTACGACGGTCCCACCCTCGTCGCCTCGGCCCAGCTCGTCATGCCGCACCTCGGCGCTTGGAGCGACTGGCGCGACTCGTCGTTCGTGTCGGTCGATCTCGAGGCAGGCAAGACGTACGCGATCGTCATCCGTGAAGACGACACGTCGGGCAACATGTCCGACCTCGACCACTTCTCGCTCTATGGCGGCACCGGCGGGACTGGCGGTCGGTTCAACAAGGTCAACATCGCCGAGCTCAAGGTGCTGGCGATGGGCACCCCCTGAGCCTGGAACTATCGCCGATCAGTTCGTGACGTAGCGCTCGGGCTCGAGGCCCTGCGCTTCGGCGAGCGTCTCCCAATCGAAGCCGAGCTCCTCGGCCAGCGAGAAGAACGTGCGCGCCTTGTCTTCGTCGGCGGAGACCTCGTCGCCGCGCGCGTAGACGACGCCGAGCACGGCGGCTGCGCGCCCATGCCCGGCCTCGGCCGCCCGCTCGTAGAACGAGAGACCCTTGCCGACGTCTCGCTCGACGATGTTGCCGGTGAAGTACATGCCGCCCAAGTTGGCGAGGGCGCGCGCGTTGTTACGCTCCGCTGCACGGACGAGCCAGCTGTGCGACGCGGCGCTGTCGGGCTCGGTGCCGATCCCCTGGCCGTACATCGCGTAGAGCTCGAACGCCGCCTCGGGGTGCCCGCAGGCGGCCGCCTTGCCATGCCACTCGATCGCCTCGGGGTGGCTCTGCGGTACGCCGTGGCCCCAGAACGAGAGCAGCGCGCGCAGGTAGGCGGCCTCACCGAACGGGTCGTGACCGAGCGCGCCCTCGACGAGGTGCGCGCAAGCGGCCGCGGTCGACGTTCGTCGATCGCGCCAGAGCAGCTGCGCGCCCGCGAGAGCGAATGTGGGGCCGCCACGATCGCGCGCCGCGCGCAGCGCCTCGACCACGAGGCCCTCGAGCTCGTCGAGGAGCTCGGGCTTCACCGGCGAGAGTCCGATCATCGCGTCCGAGTCGCGAAACGCGAGCGCGAGCTGGGCAGACGACGCTGCCTCGAGCAGATCCTGGGCGTCGCCGCGCTCCAGCGCGCCCCGAAGCGCAGACGCCTTGTCGGCGACGTCTTCGGTGCGAGGATCGGCGTCTCTCATGCGCCGGGGCGTGGCGGGCGCGCTCGTGACGGGGGCACGCCGCTTCGAGGTCGCGATCGCCTTCGGAGCGGACTTCTTCGCGGGGGCCGCGGCCTTGGCCGCCGCCTTCTTCGGAGCTGTCTCCTTCGGAGCGGGTTTCTTCGCGGCGGGTTTCTTCGCGGCGGTCTTCTTCGTGGCGGGTTTCTTCGCGGCGGTTTTCTTCGCGGTGGTCTTCTT